>NZ_BAAGYK010000002.1:0-17760 GCF_054779355.1 Azotobacter armeniacus | reverse complement strand
ATGAGCTGGCTGGCCAAAACCCCGGAGCGGGTAGTTGCCTATTTCCAGCATGCGTCGGTGCGTTATGCCACTTAGATTGGGTATTTGATTGCCGGGTTAATAAAAGCGAAGCGCCAGCATTCCTCCTACGATGAGTGAAGGTCGGCGCTCGTGAGGTCGGGCAGGCCCGGGCTTGTCTGCGAAACATGGGCGTCGGTGCCCACCAGCATCACGCCCTTCAGCACCTACACCTATAGGCAGCCCCCAGATGAGCCCCATTTACGAGCCTCACCACATGCCCCCCATACCCCTAAGCAGGTTCGTTCTGCGCATGGTTGCGCACGTCTGCGTGGCGCTGGTGGTGATCGCGATCTCGCTGTTTTTCGGCATGCTCGGTTACCGGCACTACGAGCACATGTCGTGGGTCGACGCGTTCGTGAACTCGGCGATGCTGCTCGGCGGAATGGGGCCGGTCAAAACCGACGACCTGAGCGACTCGGGGAAGCTCTTCGCGGGGATTTATGCGCTGTATGCCGGACTGGTATTCATTGCCGTGATGAGCATCATGCTGGCGCCGGTCGTGCATCGAGTGCTTCACCGCTTTCACTGGGGGAGAACGAACCGAGGTGACTCGCGGCAGCCGGAAACCCGGCGCGGCCCGCAGGCGAAGAGCAGGGAATGACCCGGCCGCCGCGCTGCCAGCCGGCGCGGTCCGACGCCGAAGGGCGTACGGCGAGCGGAATACTATCTTTACTGTCAGTGGCGAACGATGCAGCAGCATCACGCCCGATAAGATATCCGATGCCTCGCTGAGCCAACGCCTGATCGAAGTATCGGGGCCTTTCAGGAGTTACCGGCCGCCAGGGCGGATCAGATAGAGGCAGCATGGCGATGGCGCAGTGGCGCGGCAATCGGTTTTCGACAATGCCGCCCTGGAACGATCCGACTCCAGTGCGGAGCGAGCTTTTCGGGGCCGAACGGCTTGAGCAGCACGCGGAAAGTCTCGCCGCCGCACAGGCGGTCACGACCAAGCCGCCCGTGGCGCCGTCGCTGCACCGCCGGTTGCATGACAATGCCGCGGTGTTGCTTGCCGCCTATCGGGCGAGCGCCGCGGAGCTGGAGAGTGGCCGGGGCGTGGTGCCTGCAGCGGAGTGGCTGCTCGACAACTACCACCTGGTCGAGGAGCAGATCCGCGAAATCAGGGATGACCTGCCCCCCGGCTATTACCGTCAGCTGCCGAAACTGGCGGATGGGCCCTTCGCCGGTTATCCGCGGGTATTCGGCCTGGCCTGGGCCTTCGTCGCCCACACCGACAGCCACATCGATCTCGACGTATTGCGGCGCTTCATCATCGCCTATCAACGAGTGCAACCGCTGACCATCGGCGAGTTATGGGCGGTGGCGATTACCCTGCGCATTGTCCTGGTCGAGAACCTGCGCCGGCTGGCCGACCAGATCAGCACCGAACACCGTGCACGTGACGAAGCCGACACGCTGGCCGACTGGCTGGTCGGGTCGGGGTGTACGCGCTCCGACCTCGAAACCAACCGCGCCACCTGCGCCTGCGGCCCCTTGCCCGAGACCTTTGCCGCACAGCTCGCCAAGCGGCTGCGCGACCAGGACCCCAGAACCATGCCGGCGTTCGGTTGGCTGGAGGAGCAGCTCGGACGCCAGGGGACCACGATTGATGAGGTGGTGCAGCTCGCCCAGCAGCGTCAGGGCGCGACCAACGTCAGCGTGCGCAACGTCATCACCAGCATGCGGCTGATTTCGAATATCGACTGGGCCGAGTTGTTCGAGAGTGTGAGCCTGGTCGATGACCGGCTGCGCGCGGCCAGCGCTTTTGCCGCCATGGATTTTCCGACCCGCGACCTGTATCGCCAGGCGATCGAGCAGCTGGCCCGCGGTTCGGCGCATTCGGAACTCGACATCGTCGGGCATGTGCTTGGCGCCGCGCAGCGGGCTGCGGCGGGAGCGGTCGATGCTGTGGAAGCGGAGCGCGTCGGCGATCCCGGCTATCACCTGATCGCCGAGGGGCGCCGCGCGCTGGAGCGCACGGTCGGCTTTCGGCCGCCGCTGCGGCTGCGCATCAGCCGCTGCAACATCGGCCTGGGGATGGGCGGCTATGCCGGCGCGATCCTGTTGCTCACCATTCTGTTGCTGGGCCTCGCGCTGTGGGCTCTGTGGATCCCCGGTCTCGCGCTGGGCTGGCTCGCGCCGTTGGCGCTGATCGGCATGCTCCCGGCGAGCGAAGTGGCGACGGTGCTGGTCAATCGCGCGATCGCCTGGAGTTGCAGCGCGACCCTCTTGCCGGGGATCGAGTTGAAGACAGGCGTACCGCCGTCGCTGCGCACGCTGGTCGCCGTGCCGGCGCTGCTGACCAGCGAAGCCGAGCTGCTGGAGCACATCGAGCGGCTGGAGGTCCACCATCTCGCCGGCGCCAGCGGGGATCTCAGCTTCGCCCTCCTGCTGGACGGGGCCGATGCGGACCAGGAGGTGCTGGACAGCGATGCTCCTCTGCTTGCGGTGGCCGCCGAGGCGATCGAGCAGCTGAACCGTCGTTACGGACCCGGCACCGGCGGCAGCCGCTTTCTGCTGCTGCATCGGCGCCGCATCTTCAACGCAGGCGAGCAAAAGTGGATGGGCTGGGAGCGCAAGCGCGGCAAGCTGCACGAGCTCAACCGGCTGCTGCGCGGGGCCACCGACACCACCTTCATCGCCATCGCCGGGCACGCGCCGCAAGTGCCGGCCAACGTGCGTTACGTCATCACCCTCGATGCCGATACCCGGCTCACGCGGGATACCACGCTGCGCCTGATCGGCAAGATGGCCCATCCGCTGAATCGCCCACGCCTCGACGAGGCCCGCCAGCGGGTCGTCGACGGTTACGCCATTCTGCAGCCGCGGGTCACGCCTGCGCTGCCCGTCGGCCGCGAGGGATCGCTCTATCAACGCGTATTCTCCGGCCCCGGCGGCATAGACCCCTATGCGGCGGCTATCTCCGACGTCTACCAGGACCTCTTCGGCGAGGGCTCCTATACCGGCAAAGGCATCTACGATGTCGATGCCTTCGAAGCCGCGCTCCGCGGCCGCATCCCGGAGAGTACGCTGCTCAGCCACGATCTCTTCGAGGGCGTTTTCGCACGTGCCGCCCTCGTCTCCGACGTCGAGGTCGTCGAGGATTTCCCGGCGCGCTACGATGTCGCCGCCAAGCGCCAGCATCGCTGGGCGCGCGGCGACTGGCAGCTCCTGCCCTGGGTCTTCGAGCCGCGAACGGGCGCGCAGGCACTGCCGCCGGTCGGTCGCTGGAAGATGCTGGACAATCTGCGGCGCTCGCTGCTGGCGCCGTCGATATTGCTCGCCCTCGGCCTGTGCTGGTTGCTGCCCATGCCGGCCGCCATGGCGGGCGTGCTGCTGGTCCTGGCCGCCTCCGCGATCCCGGCATTCCTGCCGACCTGTTTTTGCATGCTGCCGCCACGCCCCGGCATTTCTCTGCGCCATCACTTTGGCCAGCTGGCGGCCGACCTGCAGCGAGCTGCCATGCAGACCCTGCTTTCGCTCGCCTTCCTGCCCGATCAGGCCTGGCGCATGGGCGATGCCATCGTCAGAACGCTGGTGCGGCTGTTCGTCACCCGTCGCCACCTGCTCGAATGGACGACCGCCGCCCAGTCGGCGGGACGGCCGCCGCTGGATCTGCGCGGCTTCTATCGGGAGATGGCCGCCGGCACCCTGCTCGGACTGTCGATGGCGGCCGGCGCGTTTGCCTGCGCGCCCTCATCCGGGCCGCTGCTGCTGCCCTTTGCCCTGCTGTGGCTGGGCGCGCCGGCGCTCGCCTGCGCCGCCAGCCGGTCGCCGACTGTCGCGCAGCACTTCGCGGTTTCCGCGGCGGATGCGCGCGACTTGCGCCTCACCGCGCGGCGCACCTGGCGCTTCTTCGAGACCTTCGTGACGCCGCTGGACAACCTGCTGCCGCCGGACAATTTCCAGGAGGATCCGAAGCCAGTCATCGCGCACCGCACCTCGCCCACCAACATCGGGCTCTACCTGCTCTCCGCCGTCTCCGCCCGCGACTTCGGCTGGGCCGGCACCATGCAGACCGTCGAGCGGCTGGAAGCGACCTTCGCCACCCTGCAGAAGCTGCCGCGCTTCAAGGGCCACTTCTTCAACTGGTACGAGACCCGCGGCCTGCATACGCTCGAGCCCGCCTACGTCTCGTCCGTCGACAGCGGCAATTTCGCCGGGCACCTGATCGTGCTGGCCAACGCCTGTGAAGAGTGGCTGGACGCTCCCCTGGCCCAGGAGGCCGGGCAGGGCATGACCGACAATGCCCGGCTGGCCCGCGAGGCCGTCGCCGCCCTGCCGGCCGCCATGGACGAGCGGCGGCAGCCGCTGCTGGCCATCCTCGACGAGATCGAAGCCCGCTTGAGCGGGCCGCAAGCGCTCGAGACGCTGTCGCAGCTGCTGCAGCACCTGACCGAACAGGCTGCCAGGGCGGCCGACGACCTCGTGATCACGGCCGCCGAGGCCGAGGTCGATGTCGAGGATCTGCTGTTCTGGATCGAGGCGCTGGGCCAGGCGCTGAGCGAGCAGGCGCGCGACCGACAGCAGGTCGCCGCGGCGCTGCAGCCCCTCAAAGTCCGGCTGAAGACCCTCGCCGACACCGCGCGCTCGATGGCGCTGGCGATGGATTTCGCGTTTCTCCTCGACCCCGAGCGGAAGCTCCTGTCGATCGGTTATAGCCATGCCGACAATAACCTCGACCCCAGCTGCTATGACCTGCTCGCTTCGGAAGCCAGGCTTGCCAGTCTGTTTGCCATCGCCAAGGGCGATGTGGCGACACGCCACTGGTTCCATCTCGGCCGCACGGCGACCCCCCTTGGCGGCGGATACGCGCTGATCTCCTGGTCCGGCTCCATGTTCGAATACCTGATGCCATCGCTGGTGATGCGCGCGCCGGTCAGCAGCCTGCTGGAACAGACCACCCGGCTGGTAGTGGCACGCCAGGAGGCTTACGGCCAGGCGCTGGGCATTCCGTGGGGCATCTCGGAGTCGGCCTACAACGCCCGCGACATGGAGTTCACCTACCAGTACTCCAACTTCGGCGTACCCGGCCTCGGCCTCAAGCGCGGCCTCGCCGAAGATGTGGTGGTGGCGCCCTATGCGACCGGGCTGGCGGCGATGATCGACCCGCTCCGGGCGCAACGCAACTACAGCCGCCTCGCCGAGATGGGCGCGCTGGGCCGCTACGGCTTCTACGAAGCCCTCGATTTCACCCGCTCGCGCCTGCCCGATGGCACGAGCGTGGCGATCATCCGCAACTTCATGGCCCATCACCAGGGCATGACCATCGTCGCCATCGCCAACACCCTGCACGACGGCCAGATGCGCGCGCGCTTCCATCGCGAACCGATGATCCAGGCCAGCGAGCTGCTGCTGCAGGAGCGCATGCCGCGAGACATCGCGGTTGGCCATCCGCGCGCCGAAGAAGTGAAGGCCTCCGCCGTCGAGGCCCGTAGCGAGACGTCGCCGGTGCGCCGACTGGTGCTGGAGGTCGGCGGTCCGCCGATCACCCATCTGCTGTCGAACGGACGCTACGCGGTGATGCTGACCGCAGCGGGCAGGGGCTACAGCCGCTGGCGCGATATCGCCGTGACCCGCTGGCGGGAGGATGCGACCCGTGACGACTGGGGCGCCTTCGTCTTCCTGCGCGACATGCAGAGCGGTCAGCTCTGGTCTGCGGCGGCGCAGCCGGTCGGCGGCGATGCGGACTCTGCCGAAGTCGTGTTCGGTGAGGATCAGGCCGAATTCATCCGCCACGATGGCAGCTTGACGACCACCCTCGACGTGCTGCTTTCCGGCGAGGACGACGGCGAGGTACGTCGCGTATCGGTGGCCAACAGCGGCCTCCGTCCGCGCGAGATCGAACTCACCTCCTACGCCGAAGTGGTGCTGACGACGCCGGCCGCCGACAAAGCGCACCCAGCGTTCGCCAAGATGTTCGTGCAGACCGAGTATTTTGCCGAGTTCGGTGCGCTCATCGCCACCCGCCGCCCACGTTCGGCCGATGAGCCGCAGATCTGGGCCGCGCATTTCACCGTGGTGGAAGGTGAGGTTGTCGCCGATCTGCAATATGAGTCCGACCGTGCCCGTTTCGTCGGGCGAGGGCGCACAGTCGCCACGGCGGCCGCCATCACCGATGGCCGGGCGCTGTCGAACAGCGTCGGCACCGTGCTCGACCCGATCTTCTCGATCCGGCAGCGGATGAGGGTTGCACCCGGCCAGGTCGCGCGGGCCGCCTTCTGGACCGTGGTCGCCTCGTCGCGCGCCGAGCTTCTGGATCTGGTCGACAAGCATCACGATCGCAGTTCGTTCGACCGGGCGAAGACCCTGGCGTGGACCCAGGCCCAGGTCCAGCTGCGCTATCTCGACGTCGCGGCGGAGGAAGCGGCGGATTTTCAGCGCCTGAGCGCCCCGATCCTGTACGCCGATGCGCGCTTCAGGGTGCCTGCGGAAGCGATCCTCCGCGGCGCCGGTCCCCAGTCGAGCCTGTGGCCGCTGGCGATTTCCGGCGACTTGCCGATCGTGCTCCTGCGGATCGACGAGATCGAGGACATCGCCCAAGTTCGCCAGCTGCTGCGCGCCCACGAGTACTGGCGGATGAAGCGCCTCGGCGTCGATCTGGTGATCGTCAACGAGCGGGTCTCCTCCTACATTCAGGATCTGCAGATCGCGATCGAGACCGCGGTATGGAGCAGTCAATCGCGGCCGCATTTCGGCGAACGGCACGCGCATGGCTCGGTCTACGTGCTGCGCGCCGACCTCATGAGCAGCGAGGCCCGCGCCTTGCTGCTGGCGACCGCGCGCGTGGTCCTGCACGCCCGCCGCGGCCCGCTCGCGGACCAGCTCGCCCGTCTGCCGTCGGCGCCGCTCCGGCCGGCGCCTGTCCGGCGGCGCAAGCCGACATTGCCGGGGAGGCGACCCACACCGGCGCCAGCGGCGCTGGCCGAAGAGCTGGAGTTCTTCAACGGCCTGGGTGGCTTCGCCAGGGACGGTCGGGAATATGTGACCGTCCTCGAGGCGGGCCGCACGACGCCGGCGCCCTGGATCAACGTGATCGCCAATCCCGGTTTCGGCTTCCAGGTGTCGACGGAGGGCAGCGGCTACACCTGGGCGGAAAACAGTCGCGAGAACCAGCTCACGCCGTGGTCGAACGACCCGGTCAGCGATCCGCCCGGCGAGGCGCTCTATGTGCGCGACGAGATGACCGGCGCGCTGTGGAGCGCCACGGCGCTGCCGATCCGCGACGACGGAACCTACATCGCTCGCCACGGCCACGGTTACAGCCGCTTCGAGCACCAGGCGCACGGCATCGCCCTGGAGCTGCTGCACTACGTGCCGCTGGCCGATCCGCTGAGGATTTCCCGGCTGACCCTGCGCAACCTCTCGGGCATGCCCCGCCGCCTATCGGTCACGGCCTATGTCGAGTGGGTGCTCGGCACCTTGCGGGGTGCGTCGGGGCCGTTCATCGCCACCGAGATAGACGAGCCCACCGGCGCGCTGCTGGCCCGCAATCCCTGGAGCATGACGTTCCCCGGCCGGGTCGCCTTTGCCGACCTCGGCGGCCGGCAGACGGCCTGGACAGCGGACCGCACCGAGTTTCTCGGACGCAACGGCGGACCTACGGCGCCCGCGGCGCTGGTCGGCAAACATCCTCTGTCCGGCACCACCGGCGCGGGCCTCGACCCCTGCGCAGCCTTGCAGTGCATCGTCGATCTCGGCGTGGGCGAGGCGGTCGAGGTCGTCGCGTTCGTCGGGCAATGCGCCTCGGTCGCGGAGGCCAGGGCGCTGCTCGTCCGCTATCGCGCAATCAATCTGGATGCCGTGCTCGCAGCGGTGACGGACCACTGGCGGACGGTGCTCGGGACTATCCAGGTCAAGACGCCCGACCGGGCGATGGACATCCTGCTCAACGGCTGGCTGCTGTATCAGACGCTGGCCTGCCGCATCTGGGCGCGCTCGGCCTTCTATCAGGCCAGCGGCGCCTACGGCTTCCGCGATCAACTGCAGGACGGCATGGCGCTGGTCTTCGCCCAGCCAGAGGCGACGCGACGCCATCTCCTGCGTGTCGCCTCCCGGCAGTTCGTCGAGGGCGATGTGCAGCATTGGTGGCAGCCCCATTCCGGACAGGGGGTACGTACGCGGATCTCGGATGACCGGGTCTGGCTCGCCTTCGCGACCGCGACCTACATCGCCAGCTCGGCTGACGCCGCGATTCTGGATGAACGGGTGACGTTTCTCGAAGGGCCGCTGCTGCATCCCGGCGAGCACGATGCCTTCTTCCAGCCGGTAGTCGCGGACGAATCGGCCTCGCTGTTCGAGCACTGCGCCCGCGGCCTCGACCAATGCCTCGCGCTCACCGGCGAACACGGCCTGCCGCTCATCGGCTCCGGCGACTGGAACGACGGCATGAACCGGGTTGGCGAAGGCGGCAAAGGCGAAAGCGTGTGGCTCGGCTGGCTGCTGCTGCGCACCCTCGAGCTCTTCGTGCCGCTGGCCCAGGAGCGCGACGCCGACCGCGCCGAGCGCTGGCGTGCACATGCGCTCGCGGTGCGCGCGGCGCTCGAGCGTGAGGCGTGGGATGGACAGTGGTATCGCCGTGCGACCTTCGACGACGGCACCTGGCTCGGCTCGAAGGACAGCGAGGAATGCCGCATCGATTCGATTGCGCAGTCCTGGGCCGTGTTGTCGGGGGCCGCCGATCCCGCGCGCGCCGCACTCGCGATGGCATCGGTGGAGCAGCAACTGATCCATGACGACGACAGCCTGGCCCTGCTATTCACGCCACCCTTCGACAAGACGCCGCTCGATCCCGGTTACATCAAGGGCTATCCACCGGGCCTGCGCGAAAATGGCGGGCAATACAGTCACGCCGCGATGTGGGCCATCCTGGCGTTTACCAGACTGGGTGCGGGCGACAAGGCCGGCGCACTGTTCGCCCTGCTCAACCCGATCAACCATGCGCGCACGCCCGAGGCGGTCGAGCGCTACAAGGTCGAGCCCTATGTGGTCGCCGCCGACGTCTATTCCGTCGCGCCGCATGTCGGGCGCGGGGGCTGGACCTGGTACACCGGCGCCGCCGGCTGGATGTATCGCGCCGGTATCGAGGGCATTCTGGGTCTGCGCCGCGAGGGAGCCGTGCTGCTCGTCGATCCCTGCATTCCGAATACCTGGCCGGGATTTTCCGCCACGCTGAACATGGGGACGACCCACTACGACCTCCAGGTGGACAATCCTGCGCAGTGCTGCCGCGGCATCACGCAGGCGCTGCTCGATGGCGCGCCCATCGACTGTGGCGAAGGGCTCGTCCGTGTCCCGCTGGACGGGGGGAGGCATGCTCTGTGGATCGTCCTCCAGGGATAATCATGCGTAGCCTTGGACACGCCTATCTGTGTGAAGCACTGCAGCTCAGTGCCTTTGCGCTCAAATGTCCGCCCCAAACTCGTCGGTAATCCAAGAGCGGCGGCGCCCACGCTCAGCGCGGCGTGCGCAAGAACGCCTTCGCCTCTCGGAAGCAGGCCTCAGCCAGCGGCGAGCATGGGGCGGCACGGCGGATGATCAGGCCCAACGGGGCGAGGGTGTGGGCGTCCTCGATGGGGATCAGCCGCAGGTGCTCGGACTCCCGCTCGAAACCGCCCTCGAGCGGGACGACGCCACAGCACAGACCGGCGCTGACGGCACGCACCAGCAGGTAGACGGCATCGGTCTCCAGGCGCAGGTTGGGGGTCAGGCCGTGGCGGCGAAAGCCGTGGTCGATCGACTGGCGAAAGTGCATGCCGGTCGACAGCAGGCCCAGCGGCAGCTCCGCCAGCTGCGTCCAGCCCAGCACCGGCGCGGCGAAGCCGAAGCGCCGCGGGTCGTGCAGCAGGCCCATGTGGACCTCGGTCAGCGGGTGGGCGTCGAACAGCACGCGGTCGAGGCGTTCGAGGTAGGAAATCCCCAGGTCGAGCTGGTTGCGCCCGAGCTGCTCGAAGATCTGCTCGCTGCTGAGCACGCATATCTGAAAGCGCAGGCTGGGATGCAGCTCGGCGAACAGCGCAACCAGGTTCATCGGGTCGAAGCCGGCCAGCGGCACCACCCCCAGGCGCAGGGTGCCGACCAACTGGCCGCGGCAGGCAGCGGCCTCGGCGTGCAGGCCCGCCTCCGCCGCCAGCAGGGCGCGCGACCAGGCCAGCACGCGCAGGCCGGCCTCGGTGAAGCCCTCGAAGCGATGGCTGCGGCGGATCAGCTCCAGCCCCAGCTCCGCCTCGAGGTCGCGGATGCGCATCGACAGGGTCGGCTGGGTCACGTGGCAACGCGCCGCGGCCTGCCCAAAGTGCCGGGTCTGTTCGAGGGCGACGAGGAATTTCAGCTGCTTGATGTCCACGCGACGGCCTTTGCCAGACGAAACCAGCGCCCAGCTTGCCGGCAATCGCCGCGGGAGAAAAGCGCGGAAGGCCAGGCTTGCACGATTCCTGCAAGCGACAGGCCAACCAAAGGCCGGTTATCCATTCCCGCCACCTTGGGAAATAATGGATGACAGGCCCCACCCATCCGTCGAGCGCATCGCCATGCAACTGCCTTCCTTCCTCCGTCGCCCGCGCTGGCGCAACCTGGCGCTGCTCGCCCTGGCGCTGGCGCCGCTGCTCTGGCCGCTGCACCAGCTCGCCGAGCGCTATTACCTCGGCCAACTGCTGCAGCAAAACCGCCAGACCCTCGACCTCTACGTCGCCAACCTGCTCGGCACCCTGCGCCGCTACGAGGTGCTGCCGCAGATCCTCGGCGACCTGCCGGCCCTGCACAACGCCCTGCGCCAGCCCCAGCAGGCCGAAGCTGTGGCCGAAGCCAACCGGCTGCTGCAGAAGATCCGCGAACGCACCGGCGCCGACTCGCTGTACCTGATGGACGCCACCGGCCGCGCCCTGGCCGCCTCCAACTGGGACCAGCCGGACAGCTTCATCGGCCGCAACTTCGCCTTCCGCCCCTACTTCAGCGAGGCCATGGCCGGCCGCCAGGGGCAGTTCTTCGGCCTCGGCACCACCTCCGGCAAGCGCGGCTACTACTTCGCCGCGGCGGTGCGCGACGGTGGAGAGCCCCTAGGCGTGCTGGTGATCAAGGTCGACCTGGACCGTACCGAACAGCTCTGGGGCAACACCCCGGAGCGCCTGCTGGCCACCGACAAGCACGGCGTGGTGATCCTCACCTCGCACGCCGACTGGCGCTTTCGCGCCACCCGGCCGCTGGAGGCCGGCGAGCTGGCCGAGATCGCTGCCAACCTGCCCTACCCGACCCGCGATCCGCAGCCGTTGCAGTTGAACCCCGGGGACTGGCTAGTCCAGCAGCAGCACATCGAGGAAACCGGCTGGACGGTGCAGATCCTCGCTCCGCGCACGCTGCTCGAACGCCCGGTGCGCGCCGTGCTCGTCAGCGGCAGTGCCGGGCTGCTGGTGCTGATGCTGCTGCTCGGCCTGCTGCTGCAGCGCCGTCGCCACTACCTGGAGCGCATCGCCCTGGACAGCCGCACCCGCCAGGAGCTGGAGCGCCGCGTGCAGGAGCGCACCCAGGACCTCGAAGACCTCAACCAGCGCCTCAAGCAGGAGGTGCTGGAGCGCGAGCAGGCCCAGCAGGAGCTGGTCCGTGCCCAGGACGACCTGGTCCAGGCCGGCAAGCTCTCGGCCCTCGGCACCATGTCGGCGAGCATCAGCCACGAACTCAGCCAGCCGCTGGCGGCGATCCGCAGCTATGCCGACAACGCCGGCGTGCTGCTCGACCACCAGCGCCACGCCGAGGCCCGCGATAATCTGCAGCTGATCAGCCAGCTGACCAAGCGCATGGCCCTGATCATCGCCCACCTCAAGGCCTTCGCCCGGCGCGATCGCCAGGCCCCGGAAAGCGTCGCCCTGCAACCGGCGCTGGAGGACGCTCTGGCCCTGCTGGCCAACCGTCGGCGCAGCCTGGGGGTGGAGCTGGTCCGCGACCTGCCGGACGCCACTCTCTGGGTGCAGGCCGGCGAGACGCGCCTGCGCCAGGTGCTCGGCAACCTCCTGGCCAACGCCCTCGACTCCCTCGCCGACCGGGCGCCGCCGCGCCGCCTGTGGCTGAGCACACAGACCCTGGACGACGGGCGGATCAGACTGACCCTGCGCGACAACGGCCCGGGCTTCAGCGCCGAGGCCCTGGAGCGCGCCCGCGAACCCTTCTACACCACCAAGACCACCGCCCGCGGCCTGGGTCTGGGCCTCGCCATCTGCGACAGCCTGGTCAACGCCCTGGGCGGCGAGCTGCTCCTGGCCAACCAGCCGGGCGGCGGCGCGCTGGTCACCCTCAACCTGCTGCCGGCCACCAGCGCCGTCAGCGCCCAGACCGTGGAGGACTACCCATGACCGTCGATGCCGCCACCCAGGTGCTGCTGATCGACGACGATCCGCACCTGCGCCAGGCCCTCAGCCAAACCCTCGACCTGGCCGGCCTCAAGGTCTGCGCCCTGGCCGACGCCCGCGGACTGGCCGAGCGCCTTGACCGCGACTGGTCGGGAGTGGTGGTCAGCGACATCCGCATGCCCGGCATCGACGGCCTCGAACTGCTCCAGCAGCTCAAGGCGCTGGACACCGAGCTGCCGGTGCTCCTGATCACCGGCCACGGCGACGTGCCGCTGGCGGTGCAGGCGATGCGCGCCGGTGCCTACGACTTCCTGGAAAAGCCCTTCGCCAGCGAAGACCTGCTGGACAGCGTGCGCCGCGCCCTCGACCTGCGCCGCCTGGTGCTGGACAACCGCAGCCTGCGCCTGGCGCTGGCCGACCGCCAGGTGCTGGCCGCCCGCCTGCTCGGCCAGTCGCCGGCGACCCAGCGCCTGCGCCAGCAGATCGGCGCGCTGGCGGCGACCAGCGCCGACGTGCTGATCCTCGGCGAGACCGGCAGCGGCAAGGAGGTGGTGGCGCGCGCCCTGCACGACCTGTCGGCCCGCCGCGACGGTCCCTTCGTGGCGATCAACGCCGGCGCCCTGGCCGAGTCGGTGGTGGAGAGCGAGCTGTTCGGCCACGAGGCCGGTGCCTTCACCGGCGCGCAGAAGCGCCGCATCGGCAAGTTCGAGTTCGCCAACGGCGGCACCCTGTTCCTCGACGAGATCGAGAGCATGAGCCTCGACGTGCAGGTCAAGCTGCTGCGCCTGCTGCAGGAGCGGGTGGTCGAGCGGGTCGGCTCGAACCAGTTGATTCCGTTGGATATCCGGGTCGTCGCGGCGACCAAGGAGGACCTGCGCCAGGCTGCCGACCAGGGGCGCTTCCGTGCCGACCTCTACTACCGGCTGAACGTCGCGCCGCTGCGCATCCCGCCGCTGCGCGAGCGCGGCGAGGACGTCCTGCTGCTGTTCCAGCACTACACCGACGCCGCCAGCGCCCGCCACGGCCTGCCGCCGCGCAGCCTGCAGCCGGAGCAGCGCGCCCAACTGATGCTGCATCCCTGGCCGGGCAACGTGCGCGAGCTACAGAACGCCGCCGAGCGCTTCGCCCTCGGCCTGGAGCTGGGCCTCGGCCCGGCACCGGGCGAGACGGATGTGGAACCGCCGGCGGCCGGCGGCCGGCTCACCGAGCAGGTGGAAGCCTTCGAGCGCGCACTGATCTCTGCCGAACTGGCCCGCCCGCACGGCTCCCTGCGCAGTCTGGCCGAAGCCCTCGGCGTGCCGCGCAAAACCCTCCACGACAAGCTGCGCAAGCACGGCCTGAGCTTCACTGATGGCGGAAATCCGCCAGACGACGCTGCCTGACTGGCGAATCTCCGCCACATCACCCTTCCGAACACCCTCTCTCCTGCTGGCAAAAGAGCAGCACGGCAGGCGATCGCCATGGCCGGTTCGGCGCGGCCGTTCTGGCACGGCAGTTGCTCCGGCTTCTTTCCGGCAAGCGCGCAGTCTGTCGAAGGCCACCCGCCGATCCGGCGGCGAATACCACCTAGACTTTTCCTGATCGCCTCGCCAAAGCCCCATTCCTGGGGTCGCCAATAATCACAACAAGCAAATTAAAGGAAACTCCCCATGCTCAAGTTGACTGCCAAGGCACTCGTCTGCGCCGCGTCCATCGGACTCGCCGGCCTGGCCCACGCGGCCGATCCCATCATCATCAAATTCTCCCACGTGGTCGCAGCGAATACGCCCAAGGGCGAAGGTGCCCAGCTGTTCAAGAAGCTCGCCGAAGAGCGCCTGCCCGGCAAGGTGCGGGTCGAGGTCTACCCGAACTCCTCACTGTTCGGCGACGGCAAGGAAATGGAGGCCCTGCTGCTTGGCGACGTGCAGATCATCGCCCCCTCCCTGGCCAAGTTCGAGCACTACTCCAAGCCGATCCAGATCTTCGACCTGCCGTTCCTGTTCGACGACATGGCCGCGGTCGACCGCTTTCAGGCCAGCCCGGCCGGCCAGGGCCTGCTCAGCTCGATGGAGAGCAAGGGCATCACCGGCCTCGGCTACTGGCACAACGGCCTCAAGCAGCTGTCGGCCAACAAGCCGCTGTACGAGCCGAAGGACGCCCGCGGCCTGAAGTTCCGCGTGCAGGCCTCCGCCGTGCTGGAGGAGCAGTTCAAGGCGGTGCGCGCCAACCCGCGCAAGATGAGCTTCGCCGAGGTCTACCAGGGTCTGCAGACCGGCGTGGTCAACGGCGCCGAGAACCCCTACTCGAACATCTACTCGCAGAAGATGCACGAGGTGCAGAAGTACATCACCGAGTCCAACCACGGCCTGCTGGACTACATGGTGATCACCAATACCAAGTTTTGGAACGGCCTGCCGGAAGATGTGCGCAGCGAGCTGAGCAAGATCATGGACGAAGTCAGTGTCGAGGTGAACAAACAGGCCGAGGCTCTCAACCAGGCTGACAAGCAGCGCATCATCGAGGCCGGCACCACCGAGATCATCCAGCTGACGCCGGAGCAGCGCGCCAAGTGGCGCGAGGCCATGCAGCCGGTGTGGCAGAAGTTCGAAGGCGAGATCGGCGCCGACCTGATCAAGGCCGCCCAGACTGCCAACCAGCCGTGACGACCCGCGCATAAGCCCCGCCGGACGGGTTGGCCGCACTGCGGCACAACCCGCCGCGGGGACTTGCCCCGTTCCCTCGGAGACCCCGCCATGAATGCCTTGCGTATGGTTTGGGATCGCTTCGAGGAAGGCTTCATTGTCTTCCTGCTGGCGACCATGACCCTGGTGACGTTCGTCTACGTCATGCTCAACAACCTCTACAACCTTTTCTTCGGCCTGGGCGATCGCTTCGAGTTCGCCGCCGACTTCTTTTATGCCATCGGCGACTTCATCCTCGACTGGGCCCAGGCGATGACCTGGAGCAACGCCCTGACCAAGGCCCTGTTCGCCTGGCTGATCTTCTTCGGCCTGGCCTATGGCGTGCGCACCGCCGGGCACATCGGCGTCGACGCCCTGGTCAAGCTGGCCAGCAAGCCGGTGCAGCGCATCATCGGCCTGATCGGCTGCCTGGCTTGCCTGGGCTATGCCGGGCTGCTCGGCGGTGCCAGCTTAGGGTGGGTCAAGACCCTGTTCGACGCCGGCATCGGCGCCGAGGACCTCGGCCACTTCGGCGTCCAGCAATGGCACATCGGCCTGATCGTGCCGCTCGGCTTCGCGCTGGTGTTCATCCGCTTCGCCGAGATCTTCGTGCGCATCCTGAAGAACCAGCAGACCGGCCTGGGGCTGGCCGACGAGGCCGCCGAGGCGGCCAAACTGACCGACCACGAGGAGCTGCGCAAATGACCATCCTGTTCCTGTTCCTCGCCCTGTTCGTGCTGATGTTCATCGGCGTGCCGATCGCTGTTTCCCTGGGCCTGGCCGGCTCATTGACCATCATGCTGTTCAGCCCCGACTCGGTGCGCTCGCTGGCGATCAAGCTGTTCGAGACCTCCGAGCACTACACCCTGCTGGCGATTCCCTTCTTCCTGCTCGCCGGCGCCTTCATGACCACCGGCGGCGTGGCGCGCCGGCTGATCGACTTCGCCAACGCCTGCGTCGGGCACATCCGCGGCGGCCTGGCGATCGGCGCGGTACTGGCCTGCATGCTGTTCGCCGCGCTGTCCGGCTCCAGCCCGGCCACGGTGGCGGCGGTCGGCTCGATCGCCATCGCCGGCATGGTGCGTTCGGGCTACCCACAGGCGTTCGGCGCCGGCATCGTCTGCAACGCCGGCACCCTGGGCATCCTGATCCCGCCCTCGGTGGTGATGGTGGTCTACGCCGCCGCTACCGAGAGCTCGGTGGGCAAGCTGTTCATGGCCGGGGTGGTGCCTGGCGCCCTGCTCGGCGCGGTATTGATGACGGCTATCTACCTGGTCGCCCGCAAGAAGAACCTGCCGGCGCTGCCACGGGCCTCCTTCGGCGAGTGGCTGGCCACCGCGCGCAAGGCGCTCTGGGGCCTGCTGCTGATGGTGATCATCCTCGGCGGCATCTACTCGGGGATGTTCACCCCCACCGAGGCGGCGGCGGTGGCGGCGGTCTACGCCGGCTTCGTCGCCCTGTTCGTGTACAAGGACATGAGCCTGCGCGAGGCGCCCAAGGTGATCCTGGAGTCGGGCAAGCTGTCGATCATGCTGATGTTCATCATCGCCAACGCCATGCTCTTCGCCCATGTGCTGACCACTGAGCAGATCCCCCAGGCCATCACCGCCTGGGTGATCGAGATGGGCCTGTCGCCGTGGATGTTCCTGCTGGTGGTGAACATCGTGCTGCTGATCGCCGGCGCCTTTATGGAACCCTCGGCGATCATCCTGATCCTCGCACCGATCCTCTTCCCCATCGCCGTGCAGCTGGGCATCGACCCGATCCACCTGGGGGTGGTCATGGTGGTGAACATGGAGATCGGCCTGATCACCCCGCCGGTGGGGCTGAACCTGTTCGTCACCTCAGCGGTGACCGGCATGCCGGTCGGCCACGTGATCCGCGCGGCCATGCCCTGGCTGCTGATGCTGCTCGGCTTCTTGCTGATCATCACCTATGTCCCGGCGGTGTCCCTGGCCCTGCCCGAGTGGCTGGGAATGAGCTGAGATAGCCTCCACCCTTCACCCTTGTGCCCGGCCTCGCGCCGGGCTTTTTTTTGGTTCATCTTTTGGTTCATCGCATCTTCCCGGGGAAGGCGGCCTTGATTGTCAGGAAGAAATACTCAGAGTCCCTGAAGCCATAGGCCATGCACTTGATCACCTATCCGATTGCTTGCCCCGTTCAGCCACTGGCCCAGGGCAATCGCAGAAGGGGCAGGTGCAGCCGTCCACTGGCACGAATGCCACAGAATAGCGCCCGAGGTTTCGGGTAAAGCGCCGGAGCGGTGCCAGGGCCGCCAGCCGACGCTTGTCCAACGTCTTGAGGATGGCCAGTACAGGCCTGTGAGCCGGCTGACGTGGCTGATGGAAACAGCAGCCACAAGCCATCAATCCAAGTGCGCAGCCTCTGGAGCACATGTGAAGAGGGGGCTGACCAATCGAGAGTCTGCTCTATGCATAAAAGATTTTCTCCAAAGCCCGGCGCATTACCGATGCGTCGACATCGATGCCCGTCCAGTATTTGATGCCGATGACGCCCTGATTGACCCGGTGCGCGGCAAGCCTCGCCCTTCAGGGCGGGATCGGGTCGCGTGGACGGCGTAGCCGTCCTTGGGTTATGGCATGTTAACACTATTTGCTATAATGCAGCAAATAGTGTTGAGACCGAGTGCCATGCAACTGACCGCCGAGCAATTCAAACAAATCGAAGGCTTGTTGCCGCGCCAA
>NZ_BAAGYK010000001.1:0-98940 GCF_054779355.1 Azotobacter armeniacus | reverse complement strand
AACAAGCCTTCGATTTGTTTGAATTGCTCGGCGGTCAGTTGCATGGCACTCGGTCTCAACACTATTTGCTGCATTATAGCAAATAGTGTTAACAGGCCCTAGGTCAGGCAATTGCTTTAGCGGACCCTTGCAGGGCAAGACGGCCCCGGCGACAAGCTGTCGCCGGAAAGCGAGACCGTGCGCAAGCAGGGAGTCTGCCGCACGGTGGTGCGCGAGGCACTCTCCAGATTGCAGGCGTCCGGCCTGGCGGGGAACTTCGTGCTGGAGCATCGGGAGCAGGCGCCGCTGCGCCTGGACGTCGGAACCGCTCTGGGGGCGCGACATTCTTGAGCTGCGTCTCGGCCTGGATGCCCAGGCCGTGGCGCTGGCCGCACGGCGCCGAGCCCTGGGCAGCTCGAGGTCATGCGCCGGACGAGTGACAGGGTAGGGGAGAAGGTGTGCGCTCAGAACAGGCGCGCAAGCAGCGCGGTCACCGCGGTTTCCACGCGCAGGATGCGCTCGCCCAGTTGTACTGGGGCAAGGCCGGCGGCCTGCAGCTTGTCCACCTCGTAGGGAATCCAGCCGCCTTCCGGTCCGATGGCCAGGGTCACCGGTTGTTCGACGGTGCGGGGGCAGGGGGGGAAGTCGCCGGGATGGCCGAGCAGGCCGAGGCTACCGGCGGCCAGTGCCGGCAGGCGGTCCTCGACGAAGGGCTTGAAGCGCTTTTCGACGAGCACTTCCGGCAGTAGCGTGTCGCGCGCCTGTTCCAGGCCGAGGATCAGCTGTTCGCGGATTGCCGCCGGTTCGAGGAAGGGGGTCTGCCAGAAGCTCTTCTCCACCCGGTAGCTGTTGAGCAGCACCAGGCGCGGCACGCCCATGGCGGCGACGGTCTGCAGCACGCGCCTGAGCATCTTCGGTCGCGGCAGGGCGAGCAGCAGGGTCAAGGGCAGCTTGGCCGGCGGGGCTTGGTCGAAGGCCACCTGCAGTTCGGCCGCCTCGGCGTCCAGGCGCAGCAGGCGGCCTTCGCCCATCGTCCCGCCCAGGCGGCCGACCCGCAGGTGGTCACCGGCTTCGGCGCGGTGTACCTCCTGCAGGTGGCGCAGGCGGCGGTCGCGCAGAATCACCCGGTCGGCGTCGACGAAGTCAGCGTCGTCGAGCAGCAGCAGATTCACGGTTGCGGCTGACCGTCGGATTCGGCCGGTTCCTGGCGGCGGCGGATGCGGGCGCCGAAAAACACCCCGACCTCGAACAGCAGCCACATGGGCACGGCGAGCAGGGTCTGGGAGAAGATGTCTGGCGGGGTCAGCAGCATGCCGATCACGAAGCAGACGACGAGCACGTAGGGGCGGCTCCGGCGCAGGCTCTCCACGTCGACGATGCCCACCCAAATCAGCAGGAAGGTCGCCACCGGCACCTCGAAGGCCACGCCGAAGGCGAAGAACAGGGTGAGCACGAAGTCCAGATACTGGCCGATGTCGGTCATCATCGCCACGCCTTCCGGGGTCACGCTGGCGAAGAAGCCGAACATGATCGGAAAGACCACGAAGTAGGCGAAGGCCATGCCGGCATAGAAGAGCAGTACGCTGGAGGCCATCAGCGGCACGGCAATGCGCTTCTCGTGCTGATACAGCCCCGGCGCGATGAAGCCCCAGATCTGGTAGAGGACCACCGGCATGGCGAGGAACAGCGACACCATCAGGGTCAGCTTGAACGGCGCGAGGAACGGCGAGGCCACACCGGTGGCGATCATGGTCGCGCCTTCCGGCAGGTAGGCGCGCAGGGGGGCGGAGACCAGGGCGTAGATGTCCTGGGCGAAGTAGAAGAGTGCGGCGAAGATCAGCAGCACTACCGCCACGCTGCGCAGCAGGCGCGAGCGCAGCTCGGTCAGGTGCGCGACCAGGGGCATGTCCTGGTCGCTGTCCGGTCTGGCTGTCATGGGCTGGGCGTCTTGTCGGGAGGGGCGGTGGGGGATTCGGCGCTGGCCAGGGGCGCGGGCTGAGGGGCCGTCGCGGGGCTGGCCGGGGCGCTGTCCGGCACGCTCGGCGCGGAGGGCGCGGGCGGCTGGAGGCTCTGCTTCATCTCCCGCTCCAGTTCGAGGATCCGCTCGTTATGCAGCTGGCGGCGGATCTCGTCGGCGCCGATCTCGCGCTCCACTTCCGTCTTGAGCGAGTTGAAGCTGCGTTTCAGGCGACCGATCCACAGCCCGGCCATGCGCGCAGCAACCGGTAGGCGCTCGGGGCCGAGCACCAGCAGGGCGACCAGGCCGACCAGCAGGAGTTCGCTGAAGCCGATGTCGAACATGGTCAGTCTTTCCTGGCCGGTTCCTCGACCTTGCGTGCCTGGGCCTCGATGGTCTGCCCCTTGTGCTCTTCCACGGGAGGCGCCTTGTTCTCCTCGTTATCCATCGACTTGCGGAAGCCCTTGATCGCGTCGCCCAGGTCCGAGCCGAGGCTCTTCAGGCGCTTGGTGCCGAACAGCATGACGACGATGAGCAGAATGATCAGAAGTTGCCAGATGCTGATGCCGCCAAAACCCATGATGGTTCGCTCCGTAAAAACGTAAAGGGATTGCTGTATTCAGGATTTCGGGCGGGCGGCCTTTTCCGCATGCCCGGACAGACCGAAGCGCCGCTCCAGTTCGTCGAGCACCGCCTGGGGATGCTGGCCGAGGGCGGCGAGCATGACCAGGCTGTGGAACCAGAGATCGGCCGTCTCGTGGATCAGCTCGCTGCAGTCACCACTAGCCGCGGCATCCTTGGCGGCGAGGATGGTTTCCACCGATTCTTCGCCGACCTTTTCCAGAATCTTGTTCAGCCCCTTGTGGTACAGGTTGGCCACATAGGAGCTTTCCGGGGCGGCGTTCTTGCGTGCCTCGAGCACTTCGGCCAGCTGGTTGAGGGTGTCACTCATGACGGTGTCCTGCGTGGTAGATGGCGTCGGGGTCCTTGAGGATCGGGTCGACGACCTTCCAGGCGCCGTCTTCGAAAATGCGGTAGAAACAGCTTTCGCGGCCGGTGTGGCAGGCGATGCCGCCGAGTTGCTCGACTTGCAGGACGATCACGTCGGCGTCGCAGTCGAGGCGCAGTTCATGGACCTTCTGCACGTGGCCCGACTCCTCGCCCTTGCTCCAAAGCTTACCACGCGAGCGTGACCAGTAGATGGCACGATTCTCCCGGGCGGTCAGGGCCAGGGACTCGCGGTTCATCCAGGCCATCATCAGGATGCGCCCGGTCTTGTGATCCTGGGCGATGGCCGGCACCAGGCCGTCGGCGTTCCAGTGAATCTCGTCCAACCAGTCTTTCATAGTCCACTCCGTTGCAACGCGCGGGCATTGCGTCAACCGGGTCAGTCAGGGAAGCGCCGGCGGTGTACCAGCAGATAGAGGCCGCTGGCGAGCATCAGCCAGCTCGGCCAGGCGTCTGCGGTGGCCAGCGGCGCCTGGCTGGCGAGCAGCAGGCCGCCGGCCAGCAGCGCAGCGCCGAGCAGGCGCAGGATGTGATGGTCATGGCGCTCCCGTGCCCGCTCCCGCGGTACCTTGTCCCATGACGGCCGGGCCATGCCTTCCAGCGCCTCGCGGGTGATGTGCGCCAGATGCGGCAGCTGTTCGAGCTGGCCCTGCAGATTGTCGAGCATGGCCCGCGGGCTCATGCGCTTGCGCATCCA
This sequence comes from Azotobacter armeniacus, assembly GCF_054779355.1. Taxonomy (NCBI): domain Bacteria; kingdom Pseudomonadati; phylum Pseudomonadota; class Gammaproteobacteria; order Pseudomonadales; family Pseudomonadaceae; genus Azotobacter; species Azotobacter armeniacus. The sequence goes on along the minus strand of NZ_BAAGYK010000001.1, from coordinate 95,299 downwards.
GCGCTCCAGATAGGGCTTGGCGGTGGCCCACAGGTCCAGCTCGGGGTAGAGCTGACGGCCGAGCCCCTCGATGTTGAGCAGGGTCTTCTGCAGCAGCACCAGCTGCGGCTGGACCTCCATGTTGAAGCGCCGGGCGGTCTGGAACAGGCGCAGCAGCAGCTGGCCGAAGGAAATGTCCTTCAGCGGCTTCTCGAAGATCGGCTCGCAGACAGTGCGGATCGCCGCCTCGAACTCGTTGACCTTGGTCTGCGCCGGCACCCAGCCGGAGTCGATGTGCAACTGCGCGACCTTGCGGTAGTCGCGCTTGAAGAAGGCCATCAGGTTGCGCGCCAGGTAGTCCTGATCCTCCGGAGTCAGGCTGCCGACGATGCCACAATCGATAGCGATGTACTGCGGATCCCAGGGCTGACGGGTGCCGACGAAGATGTTGCCGGGGTGCATGTCGGCGTGGAAGAAGCTGTCGCGGAACACCTGGGTGAAGAAGATCTCCACGCCACGCTCGGCGAGCAGCTTGAGGTCGGTGCCTTGGTCGGCAAGGGCGGCCAGGTCGGTCACCGGTACGCCGTAGATGCGCTCCATCACCAACACCTTGGGGCGGCACCAGTCCCAGTGGACCTGCGGTACGTAGAGCAGCGGTGAGTTCTCGAAGTTGCGCCGCAACTGGCTGGCGTTGGCCGCCTCGCGGAGCAGGTCGAGCTCGTCGTAGATGGTCTTCTCGTAGTCGCTGACCACGTCCACCAGATGCAGGCGCCGGGCCTCGGTGGAGGCCCTCTCGGCCAGCCGGGTGAACAGGTAGAGCCAGGCCAGGTCCTGGCGGATCACCGCCTTGAGGCCGGGGCGGACCACCTTGACCACCACCTCCTCGCCGCTTTTCAGCTGCGCCGCATGTACCTGGGCGACCGAGGCCGAGGCCAGCGGCTGGCTGTCGAAGCGGGCAAACACCTCGTCGATCCTGGCGCCCAGCTGCTCCTCGATCAGCGCCACGGACTGCTGCGGATCGAAGGGCGGCACGCGGTCCTGCAGCCAGACCAGCTCGTCGGCGATATCCGTCGGCAGCAGATCACGGCGGGTCGACAGGATCTGCCCGAACTTGATGAAGATCGGCCCGAGGTCCTGCAAGGCCAGGCGCAGCCGGGCGGCACGCGGCAGTTCGCTGCGCTTGCGCGGGAACCAGCGCCAAGGCAGGCAGTAGCCCAGTGCACGCAGCCACCAGGGCAGCAGTGGCAGGTCGAACAGCAGGTCGTCGAGGCGATAGCGGACGACGACGCTTTGGATGCGCAGCAGGCGGCGGACGGCGAGGAGCTTCATGCGTTATCGCTGGGTTCCTGTGGGTGAGCGAGGCGGGCGATGCGCGCCTCAAGGCGGTCCATGGCCAGCCTGAGAGCGTCGACTTCGGCAAAGCGTGCCTCGGCTTCGTGGCGGCCGACCAGGGTGCGCGCCTCCTCGCCAAGGTAGTCGGCCAGATTCTGGCGCAGGCTGGTCAGGCTCTGGCCGCTCCAGCGCGCGCTGTGCTGCAGGCTGCTGGCGAGCAGCTGGGTGGCCACTGGGCCCAACCAGCGCGACAGCTCGTATTCCCAGTCCAGTTCGAGATCCTGGAGGATCTCGACGAGCGCCAGCAGGCTGTCGCTGTCGCCTTCCAGGCTGACTTCAGGACCGTGCAGGACGGCGGTCTTCTGCCGGCTGGTGGCCAGGTGCAGCAGGCTCGCGGCGGGGGCGTGCAGGGTGCAGTCGGCCTCGCCCTGCCAGTGGCTGGCCAGGCGCAGGCCGTCGGCGTTCGGCAGGATATAGAGCGTCAGCTCGGGCGCCGCGCAGTGCACCGCGAGCACGCTGCCGGCCAGCCGGGCCAGGCGCGGCAGGGCGGTGCCGTCCAGGCGCAGCAGGCGGTTGAGTCCGTGCTCCGTGCCAGCGAGCAGGGCCATGCCGAGCATCAGGGCTTGAGGCCGCGGTGCAGGGCGACGATGCCGCCGGTCATGTTGTGGTAGGTGACGCGCTCGAAGCCGGCATCGACCATCATGCCCTTGAGGGTTTCCTGGTCCGGGTGCATGCGGATCGATTCGGCCAGGTAGCGGTAGCTGTCGGCGTCGTTGGTGATCAGCTTGCCAGCCAGCGGCATGAAGGCGAAGGAGTAGGCGTCGTAAGCCTTGCCGAGCAGGGCGTTGGACGGCTTGGAGAATTCCAGCACCAGGAGGCGGCCGCCCGGCTTCAGCACCCGCAGCATGGAGCGCAGGGCGTCCTCCTTGTGGGTGACGTTACGCAGGCCGAAGGCGATGGTGACCACATCGAAGTGGTTGTCGGGGAACGGCAGCTTCTCGGCGTCGGCTTGGACGAAGCGCACATTGCCGGCCACACCCTTGTCGAGCAGGCGGTCGCGGCCGACCTTGAGCATGGAGTCGTTGATGTCGGCCAGCACCACCTCGCCGCTTTCGCCGACCAAGCGGGAGAACTGCCGGGTCAGATCACCGGTGCCGCCGGCGATGTCCAGCACCCGGTTGCCCCGGCGCACGCCGGACAGCTCGATGGTGAAGCGCTTCCACAGGCGGTGCAGGCCGCCGGAGAGCACGTCGTTCATCAGGTCGTACTTGGCCGCCACCGAGTGGAACACCTCGGCGACCTTCCGTGCCTTCTGGCTTTCCGGGATGTCCTGGTAACCGAAATGGGTGGTGGGTTCGGCCTCGCGGCCCTTGCGCGGATTGTTCATGTCGCTGGCACCGGAAAAATGTGCCGGCCATTCTAATGCTGGAGGTCGGGTTTGTCTTGCCGGGGCGTCTGCGGTCGGCTCAGAGCATCAGCCGGACCACCGACTCGTGGGGATCGCGGGACTTGCCGGCACGCTCCAGCTCGGCCAGGTACTCGGCCCACAGGCGCGGCTGGTCGCAGGCCAGCTGGTAGAGGTAGTCCCAGCTGTAGAGGCCGCTGTCGTGACCATCGTCGAAGATCAGCTTGAGGGCGTACTGGCCGACCGGCTCGACGCCGGTCAGGGCGACGCCGAGCTTGCCGTACTGCAGCACGGGATTGCCATGGCCCCGCACCTCCGCCGAAGGCGAGTGCACGCGGAGGAATTCGGCGCCGAGGCTGTACCGCTCGTCGGGACCATAGTGCAGCTCGAGAGTCTTCGACGCCTTGTGCAGTTTGATGGCGGTGGGCATGCGCATCTTCGAGGCTCCGGTGGGCGAGGCAGGTTGTAGGCGCCGACTTGCTGGCGGTCAGGGGGCGCTGGCAAGCGGGCTCCTTTTACAGGATATAGCGCGACAGATCCTCGTCCTGCGCCAGTTCGCCGAGGTGGCCGTTGACGTAGGCGGCGTCGATCACGATCGACCGGCCGCTGTGGTCGGCGGCCAGGTCGGCGGCGCTGAAGGAGACTTCCTCCAGCAAGCGCTCGAGCAGGGTGTGCAGGCGGCGCGCGCCGATGTTTTCGGTCTTCTCGTTGACCTGCCAGGCGATCTCGGCGATGCGCTTGATGCCGTCGGCGGCGAATTCGATGTCCAGTCCCTCGGTCTTCAGCAGCTCGCAGTACTGCTCGGTCAGCGAGGCGTGGGGCTCGGTGAGGATGCGCTCGAAGTCCTCCGGGGTCAGTGCCTTGAGCTCGACGCGGATCGGCAGGCGGCCCTGCAGCTCCGGCACCAGGTCGCTGGGCTTGGCGAGATGAAAGGCGCCGGAGGCGATGAACAGAATGTGGTCGGTCTTGACCATGCCCAGCTTGGTGTTCACCGTGCAGCCCTCGATCAGTGGCAACAGATCGCGCTGCACCCCCTCGCGGGAGACGTCGGCGCCGCCGACATTGGCGCGCTTGGCCACCTTGTCGATCTCGTCGATGAAGACGATGCCGTTCTGCTCCACCGCTTCCAGGGCGCGGGCCTTCAGCTCTTCCTCGTTGACCAGGCGGGCCGCCTCCTCGTCGCGGACCAGTTTGAGCGCATCCTTGACCTTCAACTTGTGGCTCTTCTTCTTGCCCTTGCCCATGTTGGAGAACAGGTTCTGCAGCTGGCTGGTCATCTCCTCCATGCCGGGCGGGGCCATGATTTCCACGCCGCTGGGGGCTTCGGCGATCTCGATGTCGATTTCCTTGTCGTTCAGTTGGCCCTCGCGCAGGCGCTTGCGGAACAGCTGGCGAGTATTGGAGTCCTCGCGCGGTCCCGGTTCGTCGCCGAAGCCCTGGCGTGCCGGCGGCAGTAGCGCGTCGAGGATGCGATCCTCGGCCGCGTCCTCGGCGCGGTAGCGCACCCGCTGGATCTCCTGCTCGCGCATCATCTTCACCGCCGCGTCGGCCAGATCGCGGACAATGGATTCCACGTCGCGGCCGACATAGCCCACCTCGGTGAACTTGGTCGCCTCCACCTTGATGAACGGGGCGTTCGCCAGGCGCGCCAGGCGGCGGGCGATCTCGGTCTTGCCGACGCCGGTCGGGCCGATCATCAGGATGTTCTTCGGCGTCACCTCGGCGCGCAGCTCGGTCGGCAGTTGCATGCGCCGCCAGCGGTTGCGCAGGGCGATGGCGACGGCGCGCTTGGCGTCGTCCTGGCCGATGATGTGGCGGTTGAGTTCGTGGACGATTTCGCGGGGCGTCATGGACATGGGTAAGGCTCGCTTCATGCGGGGGGCGTCGGGTTTGGGACCCTCCGCCATGGCGTTCTGTTCGGCGACCGCGGGTCTGCGGCCGGATGAGCTGCGGACGCTCAGTCGAGGTCCAGCTCCTCGAGGGTCAGGTTCTGGTTGGTGAAGACGCAGATGCTGCCGGCAATGTTCAGCGCGGTCTCGGCGACCTCGCGGGCGGACAGGCCGGTGTGCAGCAGCAGCGCCTTCGCGGCAGCCTGCGCGTAGGGGCCGCCGGAGCCCATGGCGATCAGGCTTTCTTCCGGTTCGACCACGTCGCCGTTGCCGGTGATGATCAGCGAGGCGTCCTTGTTGGCCACCGCCAGCATGGCTTCCAGGCGGCTCAGTGAGCGGTCGGTGCGCCAGTCCTTGGCCAGCTCGACGGCGGCACGGACCAGGTGGCCCTGGTGTTTTTCCAGCTGGCCCTCGAAGCGCTCGAAGAGAGTGAAGGCGTCCGCGGTGGCGCCGGCGAACCCGGCCAGCACCTGGCCGTGATAGAGGCGCCGGACCTTCTTCGCGTTGCCCTTCATCACGGTGTTGCCGAGGGAAACCTGGCCGTCGCCACCCATGACGACTTTACCTTGGCGGCGGACTGAAACGATGGTGGTCAAGGAAGTGTCTCCACGCTGCGGGGCGGAAATGCCCGGGTGGAGCCTATATGGGGGGGGAGCGGAAGGATTTCAACGGGGGCGCGGGAGAGGGTTGCGGGCCGGCGCGAGCGGCCCGCCGGGGGGGTCAGTGAGTCTGGCGCTGCTGGGGCATCAGGTTGCGGAAGCCGTCGCCGGCCAGCTGCTTCTGCGCCTGCTCCAGCTGCTGGCGACTGGTGAAGGGGCCGGCCACCACGCGGTGCCAGGTTTCGCCGCGGACGTTGCCGACTTCGACGCGCACGCTCTGGCCGAGGAGGGCGATGCGCGCCCGAGTGTCCTCCGCGTCGGACTTGCTGCGAAACGAGCCGGCCTGCAGGTAGTACTGGGTGGTCGGCGCGGCCTTGGCCAGGGCCGGCGGCTTGGCGGTGACGGCGGGCGGCGTGCGGCCGTTGAGCAGGGCCTCGGCGCGGGCAGCGTCCTGGGCTGGCGTCAGCTTGGGTTGTTGGGGGGGCTGGGCCGGACGCTGGGCTGGCGGTTGTGCCTGCGCCGTTTGTTGCATCTGCTGCGCCGGCGGCATCGGTTGCGGCTGCTGTACCGGCTGCGGTGGCTGAGCTGGCGGCTGTTGCGGCGGCTTCTGCAGCTGTGCTTGCGGCGGTTGTTGCTGCGCCGTCGGCGGCACCACGACTTCCGACTCCGGCAATAGGGTATAGAAGTCGTACCTGGGCTTGCTCGGCGGCTGTTGCATCGCCTTGGCCGGCTGCTGCTCGGTGGTGTCGCGCTTGATGGCGGTGCTGCCCGGCTCGAGCTTGGTCAGAAACATCGCGAAGCCGCCGACGGCCAGGCCGCAGGCCAGCCAGAGCCAGCCCGGTATCTCCTGCTTGCGGGGCGGCGGGGTGCGGCTGGCGCCGCGTTTGGGGGCATTGTTCTTTGCCATGCTGGTGGATAAGTCCTTTTACATGCGTTCCAGTGTTTCCAGGCCGAGCAGTTCCAGGCCCTGCCTGAGGGTGCGGCCGGTCAGCGCGGCCAACAGCAGACGGCTTTGCTGGCGGGCCGGGGTGTCAGCGGCGAGGATAGGGCAGTTCTCGTAGAAGCTGGAGAATAGCCCGGCCAGGTCATAGAGGTAGGTGCAGAGCAGGTGCGGCAGGCCCTTCTCGGCGACGTTGCCGAGCACTTCGCCGAACTGCGCCAGCCGTGCGGCCAGCGCCTCTTCCTGTGCGGCCTCAAGGACGAGGCTGCCGTCGATCTCGTCGAATCCCTTGCCCAGCTTGCGAAACACGCTGGCCACCCGGGTGTAGGCGTAGAGCAGGTAGGGCGCGGTGTTGCCCTCGAAGCTCAGCATCAGCTCGAAGTTGAAGCTGTAGTCGCTGGTGCGGTGCTTGGACAGGTCGGCGTATTTCACCGCGCCGATGCCAACGGCGCGGGCGATGGTGCGCAGTTCGTCCTCGGGAAGCTCCGGATTCTTGCCCTTGACCAAGGCGTAGGCGCGCTGCTCGGCTTCGTCGAGCAGGTCGATCAGCTTCACCGTGCCGCCGTCGCGGGTCTTGAAGGGGCGGCCGTCGGCGCCGTTCATGGTGCCGAAGCCCATGTGCTCGAGGTCCGCGTCCTCGCGCACGAAGCCGGCGCGGCGCGCCACCGCGAAGGCCATCTGGAAGTGCAGGGCCTGGCGTTGGTCGACGAAATAGAGCACACGGTCGGCTTCGAGCACCCGGCTGCGGTAGCGCATCGCGGCGAGGTCGGTAGTGGCGTAGAGATAGCCGCCGCCGGCCTTCTGCACGATCACTGGCAGCGGATTGCCCTCGGCGTTCTGGAACTCGTCGAGGAACACGCACTGGGCGCCGTCGCTTTCGGTCAAGAGGCCCTTGTCGCGCAGGGTCTGGACGATGCCCGGCAGCTCGTCGTTGTAGGCGCTCTCGCCGCGGATGTCGTCCGGGGTCAGGCGTACGCCGAGGCGCTCGTAGACTTCCTGGCAGTGCGACAGCGACACCTCGTTGAAGCGCTGCCACAGGCGCAGGCATTCCGCCTCGCCGGCCTGCAGCTTGACTACCAGTTCGCGGGCGCGGTCGGCGAAGGCTTCGGACTCGTCGAAGCGCTTCTTCGAGGCGCGGTAGAACTGCTCGAGGTCGGCCAGCTCGCTCTCCGCAGCGGCCGGATTCTCCTCCAGGTGGGCCAGCAGCATGCCGAACTGGGTGCCCCAGTCGCCGACGTGGTTCTGCCGGGTCACCGCGTCGCCGAGGAATTCCAGCACCCGCGCCACGGCGTCGCCGATGATGGTCGAACGCAGGTGGCCAACGTGCATTTCCTTGGCCAGGTTGGGCGAGGATAGGTCGACTACCACGCGCTGGAGGGCGCCATGCTTGCGCACGCCGAGGCGCTCGTCGGCCAGCGCCCTCTGCAGGCGCCGGGCCAGCGCGTCGCTATTCTGGAAGAAGTTGAGAAAGCCCGGGCCGGCGATTTCCACCTTGCTGATCGAATCATTGGCGGGCAGTGCGGCGATCAGCTTCTCGGCCAGCTCGCGCGGCTTCAACCCGGCCGGCTTGGCCAGCATCATGGCGATGTTGCTGGCGAAGTCGCCGTGGCTCTTGTCCTTGGTGTTTTCCACCTGGATCGCCGGCGTCAGACCCGCGGGGAGCACGCCATCATCGGTCAGGCGGGTCAGGGCTTGCTGGATCAGCTGGCGAATCGTGTCTTTCATGGTCTGCTCTTGGCCGCGGAGGGTCATTGCACCGGGAGGGCGGGTTGTGAAAACCGGACATTATCCGCGGCGGGGGCGGGCTTGCCAACCGCTGCGAGTCCGGCGCCGCCAGCCGTTGCTCCTCAGTACAGGTCGATCGGGTCGACATCCAGTGACCAGCGCACCGTGCGGGTGCCGGGCAGTCGTTCGAGTGCCGCCAACCAGGGGCCGAGCAGGCGGCGCAGCGGTGCACGGGAGGCGGCCTGCAGCAGCAGCTGGGCCCGGTAGCGGCCGGCGCGGCGCTCCATCGGCGCCGGCACCGGGCCGAGCAATTCGATGCCGGCGAGCTGCAGCGCGTCGAGCAGCTGCTGCGCCTCGTCGCCGGCCTGTTCGAGAAAACCCTCGGCCTGGCCCGGCCGGTGTGCCTCGGCTCGCAGCAGGGCGAGGTGGGAGAACGGTGGCAGGCCGGTGGCGCGGCGCTCCTCGAGGGCCTGCTCGGCGAAGGCCAGGTAGCCCTGTTCGGCGAGCTGGACCAGCAGTGGGTGGTCGGCCAGGTGAGTTTGGATGATCACCATGCCTGGCTCCTCGGCGCGCCCGGCGCGCCCGGCGACCTGCACGATCAACTGGGCCATGCGTTCGCTGGCGCGGAAGTCGGCGGAGAACAGGCCGCCGTCGGCATCGAGGATCGTCACCAGGGTGACCCGGGGGAAGTGATGGCCCTTGGCGAGCATCTGCGTGCCGACCAGCAGGCAGGGCTCGCCGCGGTGGATGGTGGCGAGCAGCTTGGGCAGCGCATCCTTGCGCGCGGTACTGTCGCGGTCGATGCGCAGCACCGGATGCTCGGGAAATAGGGTGGCCAGGCGTTCCTCGGCGCGCTCGGTGCCGGCACCGACCGGGCGCAGGTCGACCCGGGCGCACTGCGGGCAAGCCGTGGGTTGGGCCTCGGTGTGGCCGCAGTGGTGGCAGCGCAGCTCGTGCTGGCGCTGGTGCAGGGTCAGGCGCGCGTCGCAGCGCGGACACTGGGCGATCCAGCCGCAGTCGTGGCACAGCAGGGTCGGCGCGAAGCCGCGGCGGTTGAGGAATACCAGCACCTGCTGGCCGGCGGCAAGGGTTCGGGCGATGGCCTGCTGCAGCGGCGGGGAGATCCCGGCATCGAGCGGCCGGCTCTTCACGTCCAGGCGCAGGAAGCGCGGCGGGCGGGCGTGGCCTGCGCGCTGCCTGAGCTGGAGCAGGGCGTAGCGGCCAGTATGGGCATTGTGCAGGCTCTCCAGGGAGGGCGTGGCGGAGCCGAGCAGGATCGGGATCTCCTCCTGGCGGGCGCGCACCACGGCGAGATCGCGGGCGTGATAGCGCAGGCTTTCCTGCTGCTTGTAGGAGGTGTCGTGCTCCTCGTCGACAATGATCAGGCCGGGGTCCTTCAGCGGGGTGAAGAGCGCCGAGCGGGTGCCGATGATGATGTCTGCCTCGCCATCGCGGGCCGCCAGCCAGGCGTTCAGGCGCTCGCGGTCGCTGACGCCGGAGTGGAGCAGGGCGATCCGTGCGTTGAAGCGGCGGGTGAAGCGCTCCAGGGTCTGCGGTCCGAGGTTGATTTCCGGGATCAGTACCAGCGCCTGCCGGCCGGCCTCGAGTACTTGGTGGATCAGCTGCAGGTAGACCTCGGTCTTGCCGCTGCCGGTGACGCCGGCGAGGAGGAAGGCGTGGAAACCGCCGAAACCCGCGCGCACCGCTTCGACGGCCTCACGCTGTTCGTCGTTCAGCGGCAGTTCGGCCTGGGTCAGCCAGCCGCCGTGCCGTTCGCGGGGGGCGTGGCTGCGCACCTCGGTGCGCAGCAGGCCCTTGGCCAGTAGCAGGTCGAGGCTGGCCCTGTTCAGCTGCAGCTTGCCGAGCAGGGCCTGGGGCGCGCCGTGGGGGTGCTGGGCGAGGGCCTGCAGGGCCTCGCGCTGGCGTGGTGCGCGGGCCAGGCGCGGGTCGTCCGGGCGTGCGCCTTCGGTCAGATGCCACCAGCGCTCCTGGCGTAGTTCGGCTGGCTCGCCTTGGCGTAGCAGCGCCGGCAGGGCCCAGCCAAAGGTGTCGCCGAGGCTGTGCTGATAGTAGTGGGCCGTCCACTGGCACAGCCTGAGCAGGCTCGCCGGCAGTGGCGGGTGGGGATCGAGGAGCTCAAGGGCAGCTTTCAGTTTGTCCGCCGGCACTTCGCTGTGCCCGCTCAGCTCGACCAGCACGCCGACCACCTCGCGCCGGCCGAACGGCACGCGCAGGCGCATGCCCGGCTGCAGGACGGCGGGTGGCACGCCGGGCGGCGCACGGTAGTCGAACAGGCGGCGCAGCGGTGAGGGCAGGGCGAGACGGAGGATCGGGACGGGCACGCGGGCAGACCTTGGCGGGGAGCGGCAATCTTAGCAGGCCGCAGGGCAGGGACGACGACTTCCCTGCCCCGCATGCTTGCATCGCGGCAGTGCTCTGGTATCATCCGCCGCCTGTTTCCGTACGGTGCCCGACATAGGGTCGGGTGGCGGTACGCCAGAGCCGAGGACTTTTTCCATGAAAGCCGATATCCATCCGAATTACGCCGAGATCGAGGCGACCTGCAGCTGTGGGAACGTGATCAAGACCCGCTCCACCCTTGGCAAGAACCTTAGCATCGACGTGTGCTCCGAGTGCCACCCCTTCTATACCGGCAAGCAGAAGGTGCTCGACACCGGCGGCCGTATCGATCGCTTCAAGCAGCGTTTCGGTGTGTTCGGCTCCAAGTAAGCACCGATGGCCAGGGAGGCCTGATGAGCTGTTTCGAGCTGCTGAAAAAGGCGCCCCTGATGGGCGCCTTTTTCGTTTCCGTCGTCTGGGGAATTCCTGCCCAAGCGTTCTGTCCGACACCGGGCAAGTTGTCGACCGCCCGCGTAGAGCAGGTGGTGGACGGCGATACCCTGCGCCTCGCCGGCGGCCGGAGGGTACGGCTGATCGGCCTCAATGCGCCGGAGCGCGAACACCGGGGGCGGCCGGCCGAGCCCTTCGCCGAGGCGGCGCGCGAGCGCCTGCGGCAACTGGTGGCGGCCAACGATGGGCGGGTCGGCCTGCAGTTGGGGCGTCAGGCCAGGGATCGTTATGGTCGCACCCTGGCCCATGCCTATGACGGGCGCGGGCGCAACTGGGAAGCGCAGCTGCTCGCCGAGGGGCTTGGCTATCAGGTGGCGGTGGCGCCGAACGGGGCGTTGGTCGGCTGCCTGCATCAGGCCGAGCGCCGGGCACGGGCGGCCGGCAAGGGGCTGTGGCGGCACCCGGCCTGGAGGACACCGGAGCAGTTGCAGCGCGGTGGCTTCGCCCTGATCCGTGCACGGGTGAGCGGGATCGAGCGCAACCGCGGCGGTCTGTGGATCGCGCTGGACGGGCCGCTGGTCCTGCGCATCGAGCCGGAATTGCTCGGGCTGTTCGATCTGCCCGCCCTGCAGCGCCTACCGGGGCGGCGCATCGAGACGCGCGGCTGGGTGATCGATCGCTCCCGCCACGCTCGCATGGACAAGGGGCAGGCGCGCTGGGTGCTGCCACTGACCCATCCGGTCATGCTCGAGGTACAGCCATGAAGCCTGCTTAGTCCTGCTGCCGGGATTGCTGGCTGGCTGTGCGACCTGTCCGGTCGGCGGGCACAACAGTTTCGTCATGCTGAGTGCGCTCCAGGATCTGGAGACCAGCCGTTGGCTCCACCGCGGCCCGCTGGACTTCACCCGGAGCCTTCCGCGGGGCTGGGAGCAGGTCAATCGGCTGGGCTGATCGTCTGACCCTGGAATTCGTCGATCCATGGTTGGCGCCGGAGGCCCCCCTGCATCAGCGTATCGATGACCGCCGTCAGCTCGCGGGTCAGCCCCTGCGCCAGCAGAGTTTGCAGGGCTATATCAGCGTCGTGCCCGGTACCCCGGCCTGGCGGGGCCGTGGTCCTGTCGCAGGAGAGCCAGACCTTCCTGTTCGTGGCGGCGCTCAAGGCTGGGATGGAGGATTCGTGATGCGCCTGCGGAACAGTCTTTCTTTATCCAAGCCAAGCCTTGAGTCACACCTGCATTGGCTAAAAGTCTTGTGTCAGAGGCCTTGACATGCGGCGATGAGTGCTATTGTTGGTGCTCGCGGTCTTGCCGTATGCTCAGCTTGCAAGCCGCAACACTATAAAAAATGGAAACTAAAAATATGTCCGATCTCAAAACCGCCGCTCTTGAATACCATGCCCATCCACGCCCCGGGAAGCTGAGTGTGGAGCTGACCAAGCCTACCGTCACGGCCCGCGACCTGTCGCTGGCCTACAGCCCTGGCGTTGCCGAGCCGGTACGGGAAATCGCCAGGGATCCCGAACTGGCGTACCAATACACCGGCAAGTCGAATCTGGTTGCCGTCATTTCCGACGGTACTGCGATTCTCGGTCTAGGCAATCTCGGCCCGTTGGCCTCCAAGCCGGTCATGGAGGGCAAGGGAGTGCTGTTCAAGCGTTTCGCCGGCGTCGACGTGTTCGACATCGAAGTCGATGCAGAGAGCCCGCAGGCCTTCATCGATACCGTCAAGCGCATTTCCATCACCTTCGGCGGCATCAACCTGGAGGACATCAAGGCGCCCGAGTGCTTCGAGATCGAGCGTGCTCTGATCGAGCAGTGCGACATTCCGGTTTTCCATGACGACCAGCACGGCACTGCTATCGTGACCGCTGCCGGTATGCTCAATGCCTTGGAAATCGCCGGCAAGACGCTGGCAACAGCCAAGATCGCCTGTCTCGGCGCCGGTGCTGCGGCCATCTCCTGCATGCGCCTGCTGGTCAGTCTGGGCGCCAAGGTGGAGAACATCCACATGGTCGACCGTCAGGGAGTCATCCATTCCGGGCGCGACGATCTGAATCAGTACAAGGCGGTGTTCGCCCACGAAACCGACAAGCGTACCCTGGCCGATGCCCTCGACGGCGCCGACGTTTTCGTCGGTCTGTCCGGGGCCAATCTGCTGAGTGCGGAAAACCTGCTGCGCATGGCGCCGAATCCGATCGTCTTCGCCTGTTCCAATCCGGACCCGGAGATCAAGCCGGAGTTGGCCCATGCCACGCGCAGCGACGTGATCATGGCCACCGGTCGCTCCGACTATCCGAACCAGGTCAACAATGTGCTGGGCTTCCCTTTCATCTTCCGTGGCGCCCTGGATGTCCGCGCCACCCGCATCAACGAGGAGATGAAGATCGCCGCGGCTCATGCCCTGCGCGAGCTAGCCAAGCTGCCGGTGCCCCAGGAGGTCTGCGATGCCTACGGTGTGTCCGGCTTGGAGTTCGGTCGTGACTACATCATTCCGAAGCCCATGGATCCGCGGCTGATCACTGTGGTTTCCGACGCCGTGGCCAGGGCTGCCATCGAAAGCGGCGTGGCCTCCCTGCCCTATCCGAAGCACTATCCGCTGCAATCGGTGGACGCAGTATTCAACGGCTGATCGGCCAGTAGCCCCAAAAAGAAACCCCGCTCGATGCGGGGTTTCTTTTTGGAGGTCAGAACAGGTCGATCGGCGGAGCGGACTCTTTCGCCAGACTGCCCTGGCCGGAGTCCCCCTCGCTGGCCATGGGCGGCGGATCCTCGTTCTTGAACAGCTCGAAGAAGGCGCCGGGAGTGCCGGGCGAAGCGATGCGTCCGCTGCTGGGGTTGATGCGCAGCGTCAGCAGCCCTTCGGGTTCGGTCTGCAGGTGGGGTGGCCTGTCCTTCAGGGCGATGCTCATGAAGCTCATCCAGATTGGGAGGGCCACGGTGCTGCCGTATTCGTGGCGGCCCAGGCTTTCCGGCTGGTCGAAGCCGGCCCAGACAGTGGTGACGTAGTCTGCATTGTAGCCGGAGAACCAACTGTCCTTGGATTCATTGGTGGTCCCGGTCTTGCCGGCCAGGTCGCTGCGCTCCATCTCCAGGGCGCGGCGGGCGGTGCCGCGCTTGATTACGTCCTGCAGCATGCTGGTCATGATGTAGGTGGTGCGGGCATCGACGATGCGCTCGGCAGCAATCGACTCAGGCGCCTCTGGGGGCGGGCTGGCTGGCGTCGGCGGGGCGTCGCCCGGGATGTCGCTGCTAGCAGTGCCTGGCGTTGAGCCGACGGCGACGGCCGGCTCGCTGGCGGCGACGACGAGCGCCGGAGGCTCCCCGAGTACGCGGGGCGGATTGGCTTGGTACAAGAGTTTGCCGTCGCGGTCTTCAATGCGCTCGATCAGATAGGGCTGGATGCGATAGCCGCCGTTGGCGAAGGTGCTCCAGCCGCCAGCGATTTCCAACGGGGTCAGGTTGGCCGTGCCGAGTGCAAGAGATAGGTTGCGCGGCAGGTCCCGCGCGTCGAAGCCGAAGCGGCTGAGGTAATCCAGGGTGTAGTCGATGCCGACGCTTTGCAGCAGGCGGATCGACACCAGGTTGCGCGACTTGTACAGGGCTTCGCGCATGCGAATCGGGCCGAGGAAGGTGTTGGTGTCGTTCTTGGGGCGCCAGATCGTATCCAGGTGCGGGTCAATGAAGACGATAGGAGTGTCGTTGATCAAGCTGGCAGCGGTGAAGCCGCGATCCAGGGCCGCGCTGTAAATGAAGGGCTTGAAGCTCGAGCCGGGCTGCCGCTTGGCTTGGGCGGCACGGTTGTAGTTGCTCTGCTCGAAGGAAAAGCCGCCCACCAGGGCGCGAATCGCTCCGTCCCTCGGATCCAGGGAAACCAGGGCGGTCTGTGCCGCAGGGATCTGGCTGAAGATGAGGTGGCCGTCCTCCTGGCGCAGGACACGAATCAGGTCGCCGGTCTTGACCACCTGGCCCGGCTGGTGCGGTCTGGGGCCCTGGCCGTCGGCATTGATGAAGGGGCGAGCCCAGCTCATGCTCTCCCAGCTCACCGTTTCTTCGTCGCCGCTGCGCGTCAGGACGTGGATGCCGCTGCTCCCGACTTGGGTGACGACGGCGGGCTCGAGGCCGCCGATGGTTCTCTGCTTGTTCAGTTCGTCCAGCCAGGCGCTCCTGTCCGTGCCGGGCAGATGAGCCTCGGGGCCACGGTAGCCGTGGCGCCGGTCATAGTCGAGCAGACCCTGGCGCACGGCGACATTGGCTGCTTCCTGCAGGTCGCTTGGAATTGTGGTGGTGACCCGAAATCCTTCGGTATAGGCGTCGCTGCCGTAGCGGCCGACCAGTTCGGCGCGGGCCATCTCAGCGATGTAGGGTGCGTTCAGTTCCGGAGTCGGCACGTGAAGGCTGGCATCCGCGGGCTCTGCAAGGGCCTGCTGGTAGCGAGCCTCGTCTATGTGTCCAAGCTTGTGCATGCGTCCGAGAATCCAGTCGCGACGCTCCTTGCTGCGTGCCGGGTTGGCTAGCGGATTGAAACGCGACGGGGCTTTCGGCAGGCCGGCGATCATCGCCATCTGCGCCAGGCTCAACTCGTGGATGGGCTTGCCGTAATAGACCTGGGCCGCCGCCTCGATACCGTAGGCGCGGTTGCCGAGGTAGATCTTGTTGACATAGAGCTCGAGGATCTCCTCCTTGCTGAGCTCTCGCTCGATCTGCAGGGCGAGAAGGATCTCGTTGGCCTTGCGCGAGAAACTCCGTTCGCTGGTGAGGAAGAAATTCTTCGCCACCTGCATGGTGATGGTGCTGCCCCCGGTCCGAATATGTCCGCTGCTCAATAATTGCGTGGCAGCGCGCATCAGGCTGACAAGGTCGACGCCATAATGGTTGGCGAAATTATCGTCCTCCGCAGCCAGCAGCGCATGGATGAAGTCCGGGGGGATGTCGGCATAGCGGATGGGGGTGCGGCGCATCTCGCCGAATTCCGCGATTAGTTTGTCGTCGCTGCTGTATATCCGCAGGGGAATTTGCAACTGCATGGTGCGCAGCGATTCGGCCGACGGAAGGCTGGGACCCAGATAGAGGAAGGCTCCGCTCAGACCAAGCAGCAGGCTGCTGAAAGTGGCGACGAAGGACCAGCCGAAGAATTTAAGCAAACGCATCAAGGCCGCGGGGTTTCCGATGAAAGAGAAATGGAATTTCAGACGAGGCGAAAAGCGGAAAGACGATCACATTATATGCGGTTTTTCCGCCGGATAGCCATTTACGCTTCTGTCAAGCCTGTTATCTAATGCGCTATTACATAAATTGCCCGTAAGTTACGGATACAGCAAGGAAATTGGTTGTGTTAGGGCTCTTCAACAAGAAAGCGAGTTCATTACTGGGGATCGATATTAGTTCGACCACGGTCAAGCTTATCGAATTGAGTCTTTCGGGTAACCGTTACCGGGTGGAGGCCTACGCCGTCGAGCCGCTCCCCGCCAATGCCGTCGTCGAGAAGAACATTGTCGATCTTGATGGTGTTGGTCAGACCTTGAGCAAGGTGCTGGCCAAGGCCAAGACCGGAACCAGGGTCGCGGCGGTGGCCGTGGCGGGTTCCGTGGTGATTACCAAGACCATCGAGATGGATGCCGGGCTTTCCGAGGATGAAATGGAAGCCCAGTTGAAGCTTGAGGCCGACCAATACATTCCCTATCCCCTCGAGGAAGTGGCGATCGACTTCGAGATCCAGGGACCGCTGCCACGCAGCCCCGATCGTGTCGAGGTGCTGCTCGCCGCCTGTCGCAAGGAGAACGTCGAGGCTCGCGAAGCAGTGCTGGCACTGGCCGGCCTGACAGCCAAGGTCGTCGATGTCGAGGCCTATGCCATGGAGCGCGCCTGCGGGCTGCTGGTCGATCAGTTGGGCGGTGATCCGGCGGGGCTAACCGTGGCTGTCGTCGATATCGGCGCGACCATGATGACTCTCAGTGTGTTGCATGGCGGCCGTACCCTCTATACCCGCGAGCAACTGTTCGGCGGCAAGCAGCTCACCGACGAGATACGGCGCCGCTATGGTTTGTCCATGGCTGAAGCTGGTCTGGCCAAAAAAAAAGGCGGACTTCCAGAAGACTACGACAGGGAAGTTTTGCCGCCGTTCAAGGATGCCGTCGTGCAGCAGGTTTCCCGTTCGCTGCAGTTCTTTTTTGCCGCAGGCCAGTACAACCAGGTTGACTGCATCCTGTTGGCTGGTGGGACCTCATCTCTGCCGGGGCTTGACCAACTGGTCCAGCAGAAGACCGGGACCAGGACGCTGGTGGCCAATCCGTTTGCCGAGATGGCGCTTAGTCCCAAGGTGAATGCCTCGGCCCTGGTCTGCGATGCTCCGGCCATGATGGTTGCCTGCGGATTGGCGATGAGGGGTTTTGATTAGATGGCGCGGATCAACCTTCTACCTTGGCGCGAGCAGCTTCGTGAGGAGCGCCGTCAGCGTTTTCTGGTCACGCTGGGGGCGCTGTTGCTGGCTACCGGTGGCCTGGTTTTCCTGGCTGATCGATACCTGGATGCAAGCATCGAGGCGCAACGTGTGCGCAACGATTTCCTTCGCAAGGAGATTGCCGTACTCGATGCGCGGATCCAGGAAATCAGCGAGCTCAAGACCCGCCGTCAGCAATTGCTGGAGCGGATGAAGATCATTCAGGACCTGCAAGGCAATCGGCCGATCATCGGTCGGGTGTTCGATCAGTTGGTCCGCACCTTGCCCGATGGCGTGTATTTCACCTCCCTGAAGATGACCGGCAAGAACATTGCCATCGAGGGCGCGGCCGAATCCAATAATCGCGTCTCGAACCTGATGCGCAATCTGGACGGCTCGGAATGGCTCGAGGCCCCCAACCTGACGGCCGTGAAGGCGGTGACGGCCGGAACTCTGGCTCCGGCCAACGTATTCCAGCTGACCGTACAGCAAGTGCAGCCGCGGCAGGAGAACGCTATGCAGATGGCAGGGGGCGCGCAGGCTGGGGCTGCTGCTCGCAGCTCGGTGGTTTCTGACTCGAAAGGTGCGCAGAATAAAGGAGGAGCGCGGAAATGAGCCTGTCCGAGTCCCTGGAAAGTTTGCGCAAGATCGACCTGTCCGACCTGGATCTGAATAACCTCGGATCGTGGCCGGTTCCGGTGAAGGTCATCACCTGCCTGTTATTGATGATTGCCGTCCTGGCGTTGGGGTACAACTTCCATCTGAAGGAACTGCAGACGCAACTCGAGCGAGAGCGTGGCGAAGAGGGAACCCTGAAGCAGCAGTTCGCCACCAAGGCTTTCCAGGCAGCAAACCTGGAGGCCTACAGGCAGCAGATGGCGGAAATGGAGACCTCCTTCGGTGTCTTGTTGCGGCAGTTGCCGAGCGATACCGAAGTGCCGGGTTTGCTCGAGGACATCACCCGTACCGGACTGGGCAGTGGACTGGAGTTCGAGGAAATCAAACTTCTCGAGGAAGTTGCTCAGCAGTTCTATATCGAATTGCCCATTCAAATATCCGTGGTGGGCAGTTATCACGATCTGGCCACTTTCGTCAGCGGGGTCGCCAGTCTTCCGCGAATAGTCACCTTGCATGATTTCGAAATAAAACCCGTTACATCGGGAGATAATACGAAGTTGCGCATGAAGATACTGGCCAGGACTTATCGCTATAACGACAAGGGACTGCAGAAATGAGGGGTGCCTGTCTGATTTGCATTGTGGCCCTTGTCGGACTTTCCGGTTGCAATGTCGGCAATGAATTTCAGGGTTTGCAGGCTTATGTGGATGAAGTTCGTGCGCGGCCCAAGGGAGCGATCGAGCCGCTACCGGAGTTCCAGCCCTACGAGGCCTTCACCTACAGTGCGGCAGCCATGCGCAGCCCATTTCAGCCACCGGTGAAAATCGACTTGGCCAGCCAGCAGTGGGGCTCGAAGGACATCAGGCCGGATGAAAGCCGAGTCAAGCAGTATCTGGAGGGTTTCAACATCGAAGTCTTCGCGATGGTCGGCACGCTCTCCAAAGGGGCGGGCGTGCATGCCTTGGTACGTGGGGCGGGCGGTGTTCATCGGGTGAGGGCTGGTGACTATCTGGGGCGCAACCATGGCCGCATCGTCAAGATCAATGAGGCTTCCATCGATGTTGTGGAAATCGTTCCCGATGGCGAAGGCGGCTGGCTGGAACGCCCGCGCAGTCTCACTTTGAAGGAGCGCTCGTGATGGGCGGATCCCGCATGAAGAAAAACTCCCGGTCTGCATTACGGAACCAGTCAATGAACAGTACCCTTTCGCGTCTTGGTATTTCAGCCCTGGCTGCTCTGCTGTCGCCAGAATTGCTGGCGGCCGATCTCAAGGCTCTGGACGTGGCCGCCCTGCCTGGCGATCGGGTCGAACTCAAGTTGTCATTCGACGAGCCCGTACCGGCGCCGCGCGGCTATACCATCGAGCAGCCGGCCCGTATCGCCCTGGATCTGCCCGGCGTGGCCAACAAGCTGGGGACCAGGTATCGCGAACTGGGAGTCGGCAACGCCCGCAGTGTCACCCTGGTCGAGGCGAACGGCCGTACCCGGATGATCGTCAATCTGGCTGCTCTGTTGCCCTATACCACGCGAGCCGAGGGCAACAATCTGTATGTCGTGGTCGGTGAGGCGGCAGCCGCGTCCCAGCGGGCCCGCACTGCGTCACCGCCTGCCGCAGCGGCAGCTCCGGCCCTGCAGGTCAAGTCCTATGCGCCGGCGGGCAAGGCCATCCAGGGGATCGACTTCCAGCGCGGCGTACAGGGTGAGGGCAACGTCGTCATTGATCTGTCGAGTCCGGGCATGAACCCCGATATCCAGGAGCAGGGCGGCAAGATCCGTCTGGATTTCCCGGGGACGCAGTTGCCGGAGTCTCTGCGGGCGCGTCTGGACGTCAAGGATTTCGCCACGCCCGTGCAGTTCGTGAGTGCCTCGAGCCAGGGGGGCAGGGCCAGCATCCTCATCGAGCCGTTCGGCATGTACGACTATCTGGTCTATCAGGCCGACAACCGTCTGACCGTTAGCGTCAGGCCGCTGACCCAGGAAAATGTCGCCAAGCGCAATGCCGATCGTTTCGCCTATAGCGGCGAGAAGCTGTCGCTGAACTTCCAGGATATCGATGTCCGCTCGGTTCTGCAGTTGATCGCCGATTTCACCAACCTCAACCTGGTCGCCAGCGATACCGTGCAGGGCAATATCACTCTGCGCCTGCAGAATGTGCCCTGGGATCAGGCGCTCGACTTGGTGCTCAAGACCAAGGGGCTGGACAAACGCAAGGTCGGCAATGTCCTGCTGGTGGCGCCGGCCGACGAAATCGCGGCGCGTGAGCGTCAGGAGCTGGAGGCGCAACAGCAGCTCGCCGAGCTGGCGCCCCTGCGCCGCGAGCTGGTCCAGGTGAACTACGCCAAGGCAGCGGACATTGCCAAGCTGTTCCAGTCGGTCACCAGTGCCGAGGAAATTGGAGATCAGCGCGGTTCCATTACTGTCGACGAGCGGACCAATAACATCATCGCCTATCAGACCCAGGAGCGTCTGGACGAGCTGCGGCGGATCGTCGCCCAACTGGACATTCCAGTGCGCCAGGTAATGATCGAAGCGCGCATCGTCGAGGCCCGCGTCGATTATGACAAGAGCCTTGGGGTGCGCTGGGGTGGAAGCTTCGTGAACGATCAGTGGAGCCTTTATGGCAAGGATGGAGCACGATCTTTTGACGATGATGGGTTTTTGCATCTGCCGGGTACCGACCAGGTCGGTAACTTCAAGTTGGAGGATGGCGTGGCACCCGTCCCATTCGTCGACATGGGGGTCGCGAACAGTACCTCGGGTATCGGCATCGGCTTCATTTCCGACCATATGATTCTTGACCTTCAGCTTTCGGCCATGGAGAAGACTGGCAATGGCGAGGTCATCTCCCAACCCAAGGTCCTTACCTCGGACAAGGAGACGGCGAAGATTCTGACCGGCGAGGAGATCCCCTACCAGGAGGCCAGCTCCAGCGGTGCGACCAGTACTTCCTTCAAGGAGGCGGCGCTGTCGCTGGAGGTGACGCCGCAGATCACCCCCGATAACCGCATCATCATGGAGGTGAAGGTGACCAAGGATCAGGCGGACTTCTCCAAGGCGATAGGCGGAGTGCCACCGATCAACAAGAACGAGGTCAATGCCAAAGTGCTGATCGGCGACGGCGAGACCATCGTGATCGGTGGGGTCTTCTCCAATGTCCAAGCCAAATCCGTGGACAAGGTGCCCTTCCTCGGCGATCTGCCGTTCATCGGGCGCCTGTTCCGCCGCGACGTGGTCGCCGACAGCAAATCCGAGCTGCTTGTTTTCCTGACTCCGCGTATCCTTAACAATCAGGCTATTGCTGTGAGTCGTTGAGTCAGTGCGAAATGTGATCCTCGTGGGCCCGATGGGCTCGGGCAAGAGCACCATCGGGCGTTTGCTTGCCAAAGAATTGCGGTTAACGTTCAAGGATTCCGACAAGGAAATCGAACTGCGTACCGGTGCCGATATTCCCTGGATTTTCGATGTGGAGGGGGAGGCGGGGTTTCGCGAGCGCGAACAGGCGATGATCGGGGAGCTTTGCGCCGATGACGGCATCGTACTTGCCACGGGTGGTGGTGCCGTGCTACGGCCCGAGAACCGCGTAGCCTTGCGCTCGGGAGGCCGGATCGTCTACCTGTATGCCTCGGTTGCCCAGCAGTTGGAACGCACTTCCCGCGATCGCAATCGTCCGCTACTGCGTGCCGTCGATCCGGGAAGGGTACTGAGCGATCTGATGCTTGTCCGGGACCCCTTGTACCGGGAGGTTGCCGATCTGGTGGTGGAAACCGACGAGCGCCCGCCGCGCATGGTCGTGGAAGAAATTCTCGATCGTCTGCACGCGCGGCCTCTTCGATAAAGCCGGATGCAACTGCGCTATCCTAGCATCCTTTCCAATCCGGGGGCTTTCATGCAGACGTTACAGGTTGATCTCGGCGAGCGCAGTTATCCCATTTATATCGGGGCCGACCTGCTGGGCAGGGCAGAATGCCTCGTTCCGCACTTGGCCGGTCGCCAGGTGGCGGTGGTCACCAACGAGACCGTCGCTCCGCTCTATCTGGACAAGCTGGCTCGGACGCTGTCTGGCTGTGAACTGACTCCCATTGTGCTGCCGGATGGCGAAGCCTTCAAACATTGGGAAACCCTGCAGAAGATTTTCGACAGTCTGCTCGAGGCGCGACATGACCGGCGTACCACCCTCATTGCCCTGGGGGGCGGCGTGGTCGGCGACATGGCCGGGTTTGCCGCCGCCTGTTATCAGCGCGGGGTCGACTTCATCCAGGTTCCGACTACGTTGCTCTCCCAAGTGGACTCCTCGGTAGGCGGCAAGACCGGGATCAATCATCCACTGGGCAAGAACATGATCGGCGCCTTTTATCAGCCGAAGGCAGTGGTGATCGACACCTCCACCCTGGGCACCCTGCCAGTGCGGGAGCTGTCCGCCGGTCTGGCCGAGGTGATCAAGTACGGCCTGATCTGCGACGAGCTCTTTCTGAGCTGGCTGGAGGCGCACATGGAGGTGCTTCGCGAGCTGGATGCGGCGGCCTTGACCGAGGCCATCGCCCGCTCCTGCGCGGCCAAGGCGCAGGTGGTCGGTGCCGACGAGCGCGAGTCGGGGGTTCGTGCCACCCTGAATCTGGGGCACACCTTCGGTCACGCCATTGAAACCCACATGGGTTACGGTTCCTGGCTGCATGGGGAGGCCGTGGCCGTGGGTACTGTCATGGCCTTGGAGATGTCCCGGCGCCTGGGTTGGCTCGATGAGGCCGGGCGCGATCGCGGCATCCGCCTGCTGCAGCGGGCGGGGCTGCCCGTGGTGCCGCCGGCGGAAATGAGCGCGAACGATTTCCTCAGGCACATGGCTGTCGACAAGAAGGTACTGGGCGGCCGACTGCGGCTGGTACTGCTCAGGCGCCTGGGTGAGGCGGTGGTGACCGGAGATTTCCCGCGTGAGGCCTTGCAGGCCACCCTGGATACCGACTACCGGATGCTGATGGAACAGATCAGTCACTGAGAAAGCCATGACCAGTTTGCATGCAGATGAAGCTCTCCTGACCTACTACCAACTCAGTCACGACCCCTTCGCGCCGCGGACGCCGGGCTTCAAATTCTTCCCGGCTCAGCGCAAGCAGGTGCTCGGTCAGTTGCATCACCTTGCCCGCTACAGTCGACTGCTGTTGGTGGTCAGCGGGCCGCTAGGCAGTGGCAAGACGCTCCTGCGGCAGGCATTGGTGGCCAGCAGCAACAAGCAGACGGTGCTGTGCGTCGTGGTTTCCGCGCGGGCCTCGGCGCAGGTCGACGGTTTGCTGCGACAGATCGCCCTTGGGTTTGGTCTGGAGCGTGCGGACGAGCAATCGATCCTGGAGCAGGTGGAGCAACTGGCTGCCACGGGTCAGGAGGTCTACCTCCTGGTGGACGATGCGGAATTGCTGGAGGCGGCCGCCCTCGATGCACTGCTGGCCTTGGCGGCGGGAACGACCATGGGGCGGCCGCACGTGTTCCTGTTTGGCGAGCCGGGGCTGGTGACGCGCCTGCAGTCTCTGGCCGACGGCGAGGAGCGCTTCCATGTGCTGCGCCTGAATCCCTATGCGCTGAAGGACACGCACGAATACCTGGCACAGCGTCTGGAGGGGGCGGGAGGTGACGTCGGGCTGTTCAGTGACGAGCAGGTCGAGGCGATTCATCGCGACTCTGGCGGCTGGCCGGGGGAAATCAACCGGCTCGCCCGTGAATTACTGTACGAAGAGATGATGCAGTCCGGGTATGAAGAGGACGGCGAAGATGCGCCGGGTCTGGTCCTGCCGAAGAAGCATCTGCTGGCCTTGGCCGTGGTCGCCCTGACGGTGGCCACGGCCTGGTTCATGCGCGGCGAGTCGGAAGGCGAGGCGCCGATTGTCGCGCTGCAGCCACACTCGGAAGAGCCGAACATCCTGGCCGTCGAGCCGGCTGGCACTGCGTCCTCGCGGTCCGTGGCAGGCGAGGCCCAGCCGGTGCTGCGCGAGCCCCTGGCCCTGGCGGTGGGAGAGGCAGATGCCGAGGATATCGGGATCGCCGGCTCGGTCGCGGTGCAGGCTGCCACCTCCAGCGCTGCGCTTGCGCCGGTCGTACAGGCGCCGGTCGAGCCGCCTAAGCCTGAGGCCAGGGCGCCTGCGGCTGTGCGGCCTGCTCCGGCTCCCCAGCCCAGGCCTGCCTCGCAGTCGCAGGCCGCCGTGAAGCCGGCAGCGATGCCTGCGCCGCAAGTGACTGCGAGGCCCGCGTCAACTCCGGCGACGGCAGTCCCCGGCCCGCAGGCGGTTGCGAAACCGGCGCTGGCGGCAGTGGCTCCCGCTCCTCGGCCGGCTGCCACTCAGGCTGGCGCGCCGGCGGGCGGCGACTGGTATCGCGCTCAGGCCGCCTCGCGCTATGCCCTGCAGGTACTCGGTACGCGCTCGGAGAGCAGTGCACAGTCCTTCGTGCGTGCCCAGGGAGCGGGCTACCGTTACTTCCGGAAGCTGCACCAGGGGCAGCCGCTGTTTGTGGTCACCTACGGCAGTTTTGCCAGTCGCGCCGAGGCGCAGGCGGCGATCAAGAGCCTGCCGGCGTCGGTGCAGGCGGGCAAGCCCTGGCCGCGTACCTTCGCCAGCATTCAGCAGGAGGCCAGGGTGCGTTGATATCGCTCTAACACGACAGGTTCGATTTATCTTTCAAGAACGCGACACCCTGCTACGAGAAAACGACTCGGGCGTTTGTGGTGTATGGGCTGGTGTGCAACAATAGCCGCCCTTTTTGTCTGCGCGATGCCGAGAGCAATCCCGGTGGCGTAGCCAAGCACGTTTGAAAGCAAAGAATCTGCCCGGTGAGAGTGTCTATGAAAGCAGGTCTGTACCATCCTGAAGAATTCAAGGATAACTGCGGCTTCGGTCTGATTGCCCACATGCAAGGTGAGGCAAGTCATCACCTGCTGCAAACCGCCATTGAAGCGCTGACCTGCATGACCCACCGCGGCGGCATCAACGCAGACGGCAAGACCGGAGACGGTTGCGGCCTGCTGATGCAAAAGCCGGACGCCTTCCTGCGCGCCAAGGCGCAGGAGTACTTCGGCGCCGAGCTGCCCGGGCAGTACGCAGTCGGCATGATCTTCCTCAGCCAGGATGCCGGCAAGGCCGATATGGCCCGGGCCCGGCTAGGCGACGAGATCGCCGCGCAGGGGCTGAGCCTGGTGGGCTGGCGCCAAGTGCCGGTGGATACTTCGGTGCTCGGCCGCCTGGCCCTGGAGCGCCTGCCGCGCATCGAACAGGTGTTCGTCTCGGGCGAGGGGCTGAGCGAGCAGGAATTCGCCATCAAGCTGTTCTTCGCCCGCCGCCGTGCCGAAGTGGCGCTCGCTGCCGACGAGGGCTTCTACGTCTGCAGCCTGTCGCACAAGGACATCGTCTACAAGGGCCTGATGATGCCCGCCGACCTGGCGCGCTTCTATCCGGATCTGGGCGATGAGCGCCTGGCCACCGCGATCTGCGTGTTCCACCAGCGCTTCTCCACCAACACCCTGCCGAAATGGCCGCTGGCCCAGCCGTTCCGCTTCCTCGCCCACAACGGCGAGATCAACACCATCACCGGCAACCGCAATTGGGCTCAGGCACGCCGGCTGAAATTCGCCAACGAGCTGCTGCCCGATCTGGAAAGCCTGAAACCGCTGATCAACCGTACCGGCTCCGACTCCTCGAGCATGGATAACATGCTCGAGCTGCTGGTCACCGGCGGCATGGACCTGTTTCGCGGCTTGCGCATGATCATCCCGCCGGCCTGGCAGAACGTCGAGACCATGGACGCTGATCTGCGCGCCTTCTACGAATACAACTCCATGCACATGGAGCCCTGGGACGGCCCGGCCGGCGTGGTGCTGACAGACGGCCGCTACGCGGTCTGCCTGCTTGACCGCAATGGCCTGCGCCCGGCGCGCTGGGTGACCACCAAGAACGGCTACATCACCCTGGCCTCGGAAATCGGCGTATGGAACTACGCGCCGGAGGACGTTATCGCCAAGGGGCGGGTCGGTCCGGGGCAGATTCTCGCCGTGGACACCGAAACCGGCGAGATCTTGCATACCAATGACATTGATAACCGCCTGAAATCGCGCCACCCGTACAAGAAGTGGTTGCGCCAGAATGCCCTGCGCATCCAGGCCAATCTGGACGAGAGCGAGGGCACCTCGGCCTACGACACCGAGCAGCTCAAGCAGTACATGAAGATGTTCCAGGTCACCTTCGAGGAGCGTGACCAGGTGCTGCGTCCGCTCGCCGAGCAGGGCCAGGAGGCGGTCGGTTCGATGGGCGATGACACCCCCATGGCGGTGCTGTCCAAGCGCGTGCGCTCGACCTATGATTACTTCCGCCAGCAGTTCGCCCAGGTCACCAACCCGCCGATCGACCCGCTGCGCGAAGCCATCGTCATGTCCCTGGAGACCTGCTTGGGGGCCGAGCGCAACGTCTTCGAGGAAACCGCCGAGCACGCCAACCGGGCGATTCTGACCACGCCGGTGATCTCCCCGGCCAAGTGGCGCAGCATCATGACGCTTGAGCGGCCAGGCTTCGAGCGGCATTTCATCGACCTCAACTACGATGAGGCGCTGGGGCTCGAAGCCTCCGTGCGCAACATCGCCGACCAGGCCGAGGAGGCGGTGCGCGGCGGCAAGGTGCTGCTGGTGCTCTCCGACCGCCATATCGCCCCCGGCAAGCTGCCGGCGCACGCTTCCCTGGCCGTTGGTGCGGTGCACCACCGCTTGGTGGAGAAGGGCCTGCGCTGCGACTGCAACATCCTGGTGGAAACCGCCACCGCCCGTGATCCGCACCATTTCGCCGTGCTGCTGGGCTTCGGCGCTACCGCGATTTACCCGTTCCTTGCCTATGAGGTGCTGGCCGACCTGATCCGTACCGGCGAACTGCTGGGCGATGTGGACGACGTGTTCAAGTATTACCGCAAGGGTATCTCCAAGGGCCTGCTGAAGATCCTCTCGAAGATGGGTATCTCCACCGTGGCCTCCTACCGCGGTGCCCAGCTGTTCGAGGCGGTCGGCTTGGCCGACGAGGTAGTCGGGTTGAGCTTTTGCGGCGTCGCCTCGCGGATCAAGGGCGCGCGTTTCGTCGATCTCGAAGCCGAGCAGAAGCTGCTGGCCGCCGAGGCCTGGAGCAAGCGCAAGGCGATCCAGCAGGGCGGCCTGCTCAAGTTTGTCTACGGCAGCGAGTACCACGCCTACAACCCGGACGTGGTGAGCACCCTGCAGGCCGCTGTGCAGCAGAGCGACTACGCCAGGTTCAAGGAGTACAGCGCGCTGGTCGACCAGCGCCCGGTGTCGATGCTGCGCGATCTGCTGAAGGTCAAGGAAGCCGCCCAGCCGCTGGCGCTGGACGAGGTCGAGCCGCTGGAGGCGATCCTCAAGCGTTTTGACTCCGCCGGCATCTCCCTCGGCGCCTTGTCGCCGGAAGCCCACGAGGCGCTGGCCGAGGCGATGAACCGCCTGGGCGCGCGCTCCAATTCCGGCGAGGGCGGCGAGGATCCGGCGCGCTACGGCACCGTCAGGAGCTCGAAGATCAAGCAGGTGGCCACTGGCCGTTTCGGCGTGACCCCGGAGTACCTGGTCAACGCTGAAGTGCTGCAGATCAAGGTGGCCCAGGGCGCCAAGCCCGGCGAGGGTGGCCAACTGCCGGGCGGCAAGGTCAACGGCCTGATCGCCCGCCTGCGCTACGCAGTGCCTGGCGTGACCCTGATCTCGCCGCCGCCGCACCACGACATCTATTCCATCGAGGACCTGGCGCAGCTGATTTACGACCTCAAGCAGGTCAACCCGCAGGCCCTGGTCTCGGTGAAATTGGTGGCCGAGCCGGGCGTCGGCACCATTGCCGCCGGCGTGGCCAAGGCCTATGCTGACTTGATCACCATCTCCGGCCATGACGGCGGCACCGGCGCCTCGCCCTTGACCTCCATCCGCTACGCCGGCAGCCCCTGGGAGCTGGGGCTGGCCGAGGCGCACCAGACCCTGCGCGGCAACGACCTGCGCGGCAAGGTGCGGGTGCAGACCGACGGCGGCCTGAAGACTGGTCTCGACGTGATCAAGGCGGCCATCCTGGGCGCCGAGAGCTTCGGCTTCGGCACCGCGCCGATGATCGCCCTGGGCTGCAAGTACTTGCGCATCTGCCACCTGAACAACTGCGCCACCGGCGTGGCTACCCAGAACGACAAGCTGCGCAAGGACCATTTCATCGGCACCGTGGACATGGTGGTGAACTTCTTCACCTATGTCGCCCTGGAAACCCGCGAGTGGCTGGCCCGCCTCGGTGTACGCGGCCTCGGCGAGCTGATCGGCCGTACCGACCTGCTCGAAGTGCTGCCGGGTGAGACCGCCAAGCAGGCCCACCTGGACCTGAGCCCGCTGCTCGGCAGCGATCATATCCCGGTCGACAAGCCGCAGTTCTGCGAGGTGGAGAAGAACCCGCCGTTCGACCCGGGCCTGCTGGCCGAGAGGATGGTCGAGCTGGCCCTGCCAGCGATCAAGGCCAAGAGCGGCGGCGAGTTCGAGCTGGACATCTGCAACTGCGACCGCTCCATCGGTGCCCGGGTCTCCGGCGAGATCGCCAAGGCCCACGGCAACCAGGGCATGGTCGCTGTGCCCATCACCTTCCGCTTCAAGGGGACCGCCGGGCAGAGCTTCGGCGTGTGGAACGCCGGCGGCCTGAACCTCTATCTGGAGGGCGATGCCAACGACTACGTGGGCAAGGGCATGACCGGCGGCAAGCTGGTGGTCACTCCGCCCAAGGGGAGTGCCTTCAAGAGCCAGGAGTCGGCGATCCTGGGCAACACCTGCCTGTATGGCGCTACTGGCGGCAAGCTGTTCGCCGCCGGCACCGCCGGCGAGCGCTTCGCGGTGCGCAACTCCGGCGCGCATGCCGTGGTGGAAGGCACTGGCGACCACTGCTGCGAATACATGACCGGTGGCTTCGTCTGCGTGCTGGGCAGGACCGGCTATAACTTCGGTTCCGGCATGACCGGCGGCTTCGCTTATGTGCTCGACCTGGACAACGACTTCGTCGACAGGATGAACCATGAGCTGGTGGAAATGCAGCGCATCAGCGGGGAGTCCATGGAGGCCCATCGCAGCCATCTGCAGCAAGTGCTGGCCGAGTACGTGGCCGAGGTAGACAGCCAGTGGGGGGCTCACCTGCTGGAGAACCTGGACGACTACCTGCGCATGTTCTGGCTGGTCAAGCCGAAGGCGGCAAGTCTGAAGTCACTGCTTTCCAGCACCCGCGCCAATCCGCAATAAGCAGCTTCGGCCGCAGCCTCGTGCAGGGCGCGCGAGGCTTGCAGGCTCATCCTGATGTGTCTTGCAGCTGCAGCTCGAGGCTCGCCGCTGCTGTATAGAGGTTTTGAAATGACTGAACGTCTGAACAACGATTTCCAGTTCATCGAAGTCGGGCGCAAGGATCCGAAGAAGAAGTTGCTGCGTCAGCGCAAGAGGGAATTCGTCGAGATCTACGACCCGCTCAAGCCGCAACAGGCTTCCGAGCAGGCGCACCGCTGCCTCGGCTGCGGCAACCCCTATTGTGAGTGGAAGTGCCCGGTGCACAACTTCATCCCGAACTGGCTGAAGCTCGTTTCGGAGGGCAACATCCTCGCCGCCGCCGAACTGTCGCACCAGACCAACACCCTGCCGGAGGTCTGCGGCCGGGTCTGCCCGCAGGACCGCCTCTGCGAAGGTGCCTGCACCCTGAACGACGGCTTCGGTGCGGTGACCATCGGCTCGGTGGAGAAGTACATCACCGACACCGCCTTCGCCATGGGCTGGCGTCCCGATATGTCCAAGGTCACCCCGACCGGCAGGCGCGTCGCAGTGATCGGCGCCGGTCCGGCTGGCCTCGGCTGCGCCGACGTGCTGGTGCGCAACGGTGTGACCCCGGTGGTATTCGACCGCAATCCGGAAATCGGCGGCCTGCTGACTTTCGGCATCCCCGAGTTCAAGCTGGAAAAGACCGTGCTGAGCCGGCGCCGCGAGGTGTTCAGCGGCATGGGCATCGAGTTCCGCCTGAACACCGAGGTGGGCAGGGACGTGACCATGCAGCAACTGCTCGACGAGTTCGACGCAGTGTTCATGGGCATGGGCACCTACACCTACATGAAGGGCGGTTTCTCCGGCGAGGACCTGCCGGGCGTCCATGATGCGCTGGACTTCCTGATCGCCAGCGTCAACCGCAACCTGGGCTTCGAGAAGTCCCCGGAAGACTTCATCGACATGAAGGGCAAGAAGGTGGTGGTGCTGGGGGGCGGCGACACCGCCATGGATTGCAACCGCACCTCGATCCGCCAGGGTGCCAAGAACGTCACCTGTGCCTACCGTCGCGACGAAGAGAACATGCCGGGTTCCCGCCGCGAGGTGAAGAACGCCAAGGAAGAGGGCGTGAAGTTCCTCTACAACCGTCAGCCAATCGCCATCGTCGGCGAGGACCGGGTGGAAGGCGTCAAGGTGGTCGAGACCCGTCTCGGTGAGCCGGATGCCCGCGGTCGCCGCAGCCCCGAGCCGATCCCCGGTTCCGAGGAGATCCTCCCGGCCGACGCAGTGGTGATCGCCTTCGGCTTCCGCCCGAGCCCGGCGCCTTGGTTCGAGGAGCTGCAGATCAAGACCGACAGCCAGGGCCGGGTGATCGCGCCGATGCATGACAACAAGTTCAAGCACCAGACCAGCAACCCGAAGGTCTTCGCCGGCGGGGACATGGTGCGCGGTTCCGACCTGGTGGTGACGGCGATCTACGAAGGCCGCCAGGCGGCCGAGGGCATCCTCGACTACCTGGATCTCTGAAGCCCTGCGGCAAGCCGCAGGCGTCAGGCAGCAAGAAGGCACGGCACCCACCGTGCCTTTTGCGTTGGGCTTTGCGAAAATGCCCGGCACCCTCTTGCCGGAACCTTGCCATGACTGTCCTGAAGAACGACCGCTTCCTCCGCGCCCTGCTCAAGCAACCCGTCGACGTCACCCCGGTGTGGATGATGCGTCAGGCCGGCCGCTACCTGCCGGAGTACCGGGCGACCCGGGCCAAGGCGGGTGACTTCATGAGTCTGTGCATGAATCCCGCGCTGGCCTGCGAGGTGACCCTGCAGCCGCTGGATCGCTATCCGCAGCTGGATGCGGCGATTCTCTTCTCCGACATCCTCACTATCCCCGACGCCATGGGCCAGGGCCTGTACTTCGAGAGCGGCGAGGGGCCGCGCTTTCGCAAGGAGGTTTCCAGCCTGGCGGACATCGAGGCCCTGCCGGTGCCCGATCCCGAGCAGGACCTGGGCTACGTGATGGAGGCAGTGCGCACCATTCGCTGCGAGCTGAACGGCCGTGTGCCGCTGATCGGCTTCTCCGGCAGCCCCTGGACCCTGGCCACCTACATGGTCGAGGGCGGTTCCAGCAAGGACTTCCGCAAGTCCAAGGCGATGCTCTACGACAATCCCCAAGCCATGCATGCCCTGCTCGACAAGCTGGCCCGGGCGGTCACCGCCTACCTCAACGGGCAGATTCGCGCCGGCGCTCAAGCCGTGCAAATCTTCGACTCCTGGGGCGGAAGCCTGTCGTCGGCGGCCTATCTGGAGTTCTCCCTGGCCTACATGAGGCGGATCGTCGACGGCCTGATCCGCGAGCACGAAGGCCGGCGCGTACCGGTGATCCTCTTCACCAAGGGCGGTGGCCTGTGGCTGGAAGCCATGGCCGAGAGCGGCGCCGAGGCGCTGGGCCTGGACTGGACCTGCGACATCGGCAGCGCCCGTGCCCGCGTCGGCGACAAGGTCGCCCTGCAGGGCAATATGGACCCGAGCGTGCTGTATGCCAATCCTGCGGCGATCCGCGCCGAGGTAGGGCGCATTCTCGCCAGCTACGGCGAGGGTTCGGGGCATGTGTTCAATCTCGGTCACGGCATCACCCCCGAGGTCGATCCGGCCCATGCCGGCGCCTTCTTCGAGGCGGTGCATGAGCTGTCGGCGCAATATCACCGCTGAATGCTCCAGCCGATACAAGCAAAAGCCCGATCGGTCGATCGGGCTTTTGCTTTTCTGGGGATCAGGCGACCGGCTGCTTCGGCGGCAGGCGCGACAGGTGCAGGGCCACTCCCAGGGCGAGGCTGAGCAGGGCGGCGATGAACAGGCCGACACCGGTCCAGCCACCGTGCTGCCAGAAGAAGCCGCCCGCCGTGCCGGCCACGCTGGAGCCGGCGTAGTAGCTGAACAGGTACAGCGACGAGGCCTGGCCGCGGGCCTGCAGGGCGCGGCGGCCGACCCAACTGCTGGCCAGCGAGTGGGCGGCGAAGAAGCCGAAGGCGAACAGCAGCATGCCCGTCAGGATCAGCCCCAGCGCGCTGAACAGGGTCAGCAGCAGGCCGGTCAGCATCAGCAGGATTGCCGGCCAGAATACTCGGTGGCGGCCCAGGCGGTCGGCCAGCGCACCGGCCTGGGTCGAGCTGTAGGTGCCCGACAGATAGACCACCGAGAGCAGGCCGACCAGGCTCATGCTCAGGTCGTAGGGCGACTCGAGCAGGCGGTAGCCGATGTAGTTGAACAGGGTGACGAAGCCGCCCATCAACAGAAAGGCTTCGAGGAACAGCCAGGGCAGACCGCGGTCGGTCAGGTGCAGGCGCAGCCCGCCGGCCAGGTTGGCGAAGCTCAATGGCATCGCACGGAAGTGCCGCGAGTCCGGCAGCAGGCGCCAGAACACCAGCGCTGCGAACAGTGCCAGGCCGCCGAGGACGGCCATCACCGCCTGCCAGGAGAGGAAGTCCACCAGCACGCCGCTGACCAGTCGGCCGCTCATGCCGCCCAGGGCGTTGCCAGAGATGTACAGACCCATGGCCAGGCCCAGGTGCTGCGGATGGACTTCCTCGCTGAGGTAGGACATTGCCACCGCCACCAGGCCGCTCAAGGACAGCCCGACCAGCGTGCGCATCAAGAGCAGGTTGTGCCAGCTCGGCATCAACGGTGTGAGCAGGGTGAACAGGGCGGCACTGCATAGCGCCACGACCATCACCGGTTTGCGGCCGATGGCGTCTGACAACGGGCCGGTGAGCAGCAGGCCGACGGCCAGGGTCATGGTCGAGATCGACAGCGCCAGGCTGCTCTGCGCCGCGCTCAGGGCGAAGGCGGCGGAGAACACTGGCAGCATCGGTTGCACGCAGTAGAGCAGGGCGAAGGTGGCGAAGCCTCCGGCGAATAACGCCCAATTGGTGCGGCGGAATTGCGCCGTGCCCTTTTCGGTCAGGCGGGCGGCTTCGGCGTTGGCTTGCACAGGATGGGCGGCAAGGGTGTTCATCTCGACCTCAGTGCTGGTGATTGCCGGTCGGCTGTCGGCTGGATGTTGACCAGCATAGGGGAGGCAATATTCTTGGTTCCAATATATTATTCGACTGATCTGATATGTATTGCGAATCAAAGGGGGCGCTGTGGAACTCCGTCATCTGCGCTATTTCATCGCCGTCGCCGAGGAGTTGCACTTCGGGCGCGCCGCCGAGCAGTTGGGCATTTCCCAGCCGCCCTTGAGCCAGCAGATCCAGGCGCTGGAGGAGGAACTCGGCGTGCGCCTGCTCGAACGCACCAACCGCCGGGTGGCGCTTAGCGAGGTTGGCCGGCTGTTCCTGCCCGAGGCGCGCCAGGTGCTGGCCCAGCTGGAACAGGCGATCGCCGTGGCCCGGCGTGCCCAGCGCGGCGAACTGGGCGAGCTGAAGGTCGGCTTCACCTCCTCGGCGCCCTTCACCTCGACCATTCCCCGGGCGATCCGGGCCTTCCGCCAGGCGTGCCCGGAGGTACATCTGGATCTGCGCGAACTGAGCAGCCGCGACGTCGCCGAGGCAGTCCACGAGGGCCGGCTGCAGGTCGGTGTGCTGCGCCCCCTGGCCCCCTTGCCGGAGGAGCTGGTGGCGCTGGAACTGTTCGCCGAGCCGCTGGTGGTGGTCCTGCCGGTCGGCCATACGCTGGCCGGCGGTCGCGAGGATGGGGTGCGCCTGGCCGAGCTGGGCGAAGAGCCCTTCGTGTTCTTCCCGCGTACCATCGGCACCGGGCTCTACGACCAGCTGCTCGATCTGGCGCGGGCCGTCGGCTTCACCCCGCGCATCGTCCAGGAGGCCAGTGAGGCCATGACCCTGATCGGCCTGGTCGCCACCGGCCTCGGCGTCACCGTGCTGCCGGCCTCGTTCAGCCGCATGCGCATCGACGGGGTGATCTGCCGCACCCTGCTCGATCCCGGCGCCAGTACCGCGGTGTGGCTGGTGCGCCGGCGGGACGAGGGCTCGCCGCTGGTGCGGCGTTTCGTCGAGCTACTCGAGCGGGAGGCGCGCGAGGCGCAGCCGCTATGGGACACCGCCAAGGGATAGGCGTAAGGCCGTGCAGAAATGAGGTTAAATGCGGGATCTTCAGCGAGCGGGGCGGAAGGAGGTAGCGGCATGCGGCGCGTGGTGTTCAATCAGAAGGGCGGCGTAGGCAAGTCAAGTATCGCCTGCAACCTGGCGGCGGTGAGCGCGGCGCAGGGCTATCGCACCCTGCTGGTCGATCTCGACAGCCAGGCCAACTCCACCCATTACCTCAGCGGCCTCTGCGGCGAAGCCATTCCGCTGGGCATCGCCGACTTCTTCAAACAGGTCCTCGCCGGCAGCGTGGGCAAGCGGCCGAAGGTCAAGGTGATCGAAACGCCCTTCGCCAACCTCGAACTGGTCACGGCCTCGGCCGAACTTGCCGACCTGCAGCCCAAGCTGGAGGCCAAGCACAAGATCACCCGTTTGCGCAAACTGCTCGACGAGCTGGCCGAGGATTACGAACGGATCTATCTCGATACCCCGCCTGCGCTGAATTTCTTCACGGTTTCCGCGCTGATCGCCGCCAATCGCGTGCTGATTCCCTTTGACTGTGACAGCTTCTCACGCCAGGCGCTGTACTCCCTGCTCGCCGAGATCGCCGAGCTGCGCGAGGACCACAACGAGGACCTGGAGGTCGAGGGCATCGTGGTCAACCAGTTTCTGCCGCACGCGGCGCTGCCGCAGCGGATGCTCGACGAGCTGATCGCCGAGGAACTGCCGGTTCTGCCGGTGTACCTTGGCAGTTCGGTGAAAATGCGCGAGTCGCACCAGGTCTGCACGCCGCTGATCCACCTCGACCCACGGCACAAGCTGAGCCGACAGTTTGTTGCGCTGCACGACCTGCTGGAAGCGGCCGGCTGATCAGCGCATCACCAGCAGGTCGCAGGGTGGGTTGTCCAGATAGTCGCGGGTCAGGCTGCCAAGCAGCCGCTCGCTCAGCGCGTCGCGGCTGTGCCCGCCGAGGGCGAGCAGCTGCGGACGCTGGCTGGCGAGCGCCGCCTCCAGGCAGTCATGGCGCTCGCCGCTCTGGAAGCTGTGGCTGAATTGCACGGCGCGCGGTGGCAGGGCGGTGAATTCGGCGTCAATGAAGCGCTCGAAGAGGGACTGCTGGAAGGCGCGCTCGTCCGGGTTGTCCCCAGCGTGGATGGCGGCGACCTCCTGTACGTGCAGGGCCTGCAGCTGCGCGCCGAGCGGCAGCAGCTGCCAGGCTGCGCGCAGGGCGCGGCTGGCGCAGGGGGAGAAGTCGATGGCGGCAAGGGCGCGCCCATAGGGGGCGACGGGCGGACCGACCGCTACCAGCACGGGAATCGGGCTGGCCTCGAGGATGCGCTCCTGGACGCTGCCGGCGAAGTCCTGCCTCGGGTGCCGATGGTGGCTGCCGAGCACCAGCAGGTCGCAGTTGCCGAGGCTGATGTACTGCAGGATGAGTTCGGCGGGATGGGGCCCCACCTCCAGGCGCAGTTGCACATCCAGTGCCGGCTGGCCCTGCAGATGGTTGGCCAGGGTCTGTTCCTCGGCGCTGCGCAGCCTGGCCAGCAGTGCCGGAGAGGGCTGGCTGGAGGCCACGTGCAGCAGCGTCAGGCGTGCCTGCTGCTGCACGGCTAGCTGGATGGCGCGGCGCAGGGCGATATCGGCTTCCGGGCTGAGATCGTGGGCGATCAGAATGTGCTTGGCCATGGCGCTTCCTCCTGAGGGGCCCTCAGTCTGGCGACAAGTTCGGGGCGGGGCCTTGACCTGCGACAAGCCCGCCACAGCCGCAGTTTCATGGCGACGACGCTTCAGACACCCTGCTGGCGCAGCCAGGCGAGCAGTTGCGGCAGCGGCAGGGCGCCACTCTGGCGGGCGGCTTCGCGGCCCTCTCTGAACAGGATCAGACTGGGAATCGAGCGGATGCCCAGCTGTCCGGCCAGCTGCGGCTCGGCCTCGCTGTCCAGCTTGGCCAGGCGCGCCCGGCCGGCCAGCTCCCTCGCGGCCTGGTCGAAGACCGGGGCGAAGGCCTTGCAGGGGCCGCACCAGGCGGCCCAGACGTCCAGGAGCAACGGCAGATCGCCTTTGAGCTGGGCGGCGAAGCCGGCGGCGTCGACGGCGAAGGGCTTGCCGGGCAGCACGGGGCTCTTGCAGCGCCCGCACCGTGGCGCTTCGCCCAGGCGTGCGGCGGGGATGCGGTTGAGGCTGTGGCAGTGCGGGCAGGGAAGGATCAGCGGGTCGGCCATGTCCGGCTCCAGCTGGGGGAATGTCCCTAATCTGGAGCCGGGGCGGCGGATATCAAGCGGCCGCCCGGAAAAAGCCGGTCGCGCGCTCCCATTACAGCGGCTGCAGCGGCCAGACCAGCGGCAGCACCAAGGTCGCGACCAGCCACAGCAGGATGTTGAGCGGAATGCCGACCTTCAGGAAGTCCTTGAAGCGGTAGCCGCCGGCATTGTAGACGAAGGTGTTGGTCTGGTAGCCGATCGGCGTGGCGAAGCTGGCGCTGGCGGCGAACATCACTGCGGCGACGAAGGCGCGTGGATCGACGCCCAGATGCTGGGCCATGCCGATGGCGATGGGAGTGACCAGCACCGCCACCGCGTTGTTCGACAGCATCTCGGTGAAGATCGAGGTGAACAGGTAGATGAACGACAGCATCAGCAGCGGGCCGGCCCCGGGCAGCAGGTTCATCACGTTCTCGACGATCAGCCGGACCAGGCCGACCTTGTCCATGGCGACGCTCACCGCCAGCATGCCGAAGATCAGGCTGAGGATCTTCCAGTCCACCGCCTTGTAGGCGTCCTCGACGTCCAGGCAGCGGGTGGCCAGCACGCTGACCGCGCCGACGATCGCCAAACCCTCGATGGGCATCACGCCGAAGGCGGCCAGCAGCATCACCGCGGCGGTGGCAAGGATGGCGATGGGCGCCTTGTCGCGGCGATAGGCGCGTTCCTGCACGGCGTTGAGGCTGATCAGCTCGCCGTTGTCGGCGAAGCGCTTGATCTGCGCCGGGGTACCCTCTACCAGCATCACGTCGCCGAACTGCAGCTGGAAGTCGTCCAGGTTGCCCTGCACGTTCTCGTCCTGGCGATGCACGGCGAGCACGGCGATGCCATAGCGCGCGGTGAGGTCGAGGTCGCGCATGGGGCGGTGGCTGTAGCGCGAATTGCGCCCGACGATGGCCTCGGCGAGGATCACGTCGTGGCTGCTGACGGTCTCGAAGGCGTCGCCGCGGTTGAAGGTCAGGTGGCCGCTCTCGCGCAGGTCGACCACGTCCCTGACCTGGCCGTGCAGCACCAGCAGGTCGCCGGCCTGGAGGACGAAGTCGTGAGCCGGGCGACCGATCTGCTGCTCGTCGCGGCACACCTGCAGCACCTGCAGACCGCTGCCGCCGTTGAGGTTGGCCTCGCTGATGGTCTTGCCGATCACCGGCGAATCGTGCGGCACCAGCAGTTCGCTCATGAAGGTGCGGTCGAGGTTGGGGCGCAGCTGGCGCGACAGGCTCTCGCGCTCCGGCAGCAGGCGCTTGCCGATGGTCAGCAGGTAGAGCATGCCGGCGGTGGCGAGGGCCAGGCCGGCGGCGGTGATCTCGAACATGCCGAAGGGCGGCAGGCCGAGCTTGCGTGCCACGCCGTCGACCAGGATGTTGGTCGAGGTGCCGATCATGGTCAGGGTGCCGCCGAGGATGGTGGCGTAGGACAGCGGAATCAGCAGCTTCGACGGCATGGTGCCGGCGCGCTTGGCCAGGGCGATGGCCACTGGGGTGAGGATGGCTACCACCGGCGTGTTGTTGAGGAAGGCGGAAATTGCCAGGGCGGTGATGGTCAGCCCGGCCAGCACCCGCGTCGGGCTGGTGCCGACCAGCTCGCCCAGCCAGTTGCCGAGGGCGTCGATGCAGCCGGTGCGCTCCAGCGCGGCGGAAATCATGAACATGCAGGCGATGGTCACCGGCGCCGAGTTGGACAGCACGCCGAGCACTTCCGCAGGCTCCAGCAGACCGCTCACCAGCAGCGCGGCCACGGCCATGGCGGCGACCACGTCCGGGCTCCATTTTTCCCGGACGAAGGCATAGAGCACCCAGAGCAACAGGGCGGCGACGAACCAGAGCGAAAGCGAGTCCGGAAGCATGGGTAACCTTGGGGGCGCGAATCTCGTGAGAGGTATCGGGCGCACGCTGGGGTGGGTAGCCCGTCGGCGGGGAACTTAGAGCGCTTTGCTTAGACAGTCAAAGATTGTTTGAGAAGGTTTATATGTCATTTTTGACTAAGTGGCCCGGCAGACAGCGGAAGGCCCGTGGCAGGCCCCCAGAATGGGGGGCTTGTTGCCGGCTTCACGACGAACAGCTGATCTCCAGGTGCTTGCCCCATTCCGGCGGGCGCTCGGCGTAGCGTTGCATGCCCGGCTGTTCGTCGAAGGGGCGGGAGAGCACGGCGTGGAGTTCGCGGACCGGGCCGTAGTCGCCCCGTTCCGCCGCTTCGATGGCCTGCTGGGCCAAGTAGTTGCGCAGGATGTATTGCGGGTTGACCGCGTGCATGCGCGTGCGCCGCGCGGCCTCGTCCGGCTCGCCTTCGCGGGCCAGGCGCGCCAGGTGATCTTCGGCCCAGGCGTCGAACTCGGCCAGGTCGACGAAATCCTCGCGCAGGCGGCGCAGGGCCGTTGGTGCCGGACTGTCGCCCAACTCGCGGAAGAAGCGGCTGTAGTCCACCGCGCTGCCCTGCATCAGCTGCAGCAGGCGCTGCACCCGCTCACGGTCGTCCGCTTCCGCCGTGGTGAAGCCGAGGCGGCGGCGCATCAGTTCCAGCCAGGCGCTGCGAAACAGCGGCAGGAAACGCTTGAGGCTGTCCAGCAGGGCATCCTTGTCGACGAACGGCGTCAGTGCCTGGCCCAGCGCGGAGAGGTTCCAGTGGGCGATGGGCACCTGGTTGTCGAAGGCGTAGCGGCCGGTGTCGTCGGAGTGGTTGCAGACGAAGCCCGGGTCGAAGTCGTCGAGGAAGGCATAGGGACCGAAGTCGAAGGTGATGCCGAGGATCGACATGTTGTCGGTGTTCATCACCCCGTGGCAGAAGCCGTAGGCCTGCCAGCGGGCAAGCAGCGATGCGGTGCGCTCTAGCACCCGGTCGAAGAAGGCGCAGTAGGGTTCGGGCTGGGCGAGGCAGTCGGCGAAGTGTTCGCCGATGACGTAGTCCAGCAGCTGGCGCAGGGCCTCGTGCTGGCGGCTGTAGTAGAAGAACTCGAAATGACCGAAGCGCACGTGGCTGGGGGCCAGGCGCAGCAGTGTGGCGGCGCGCTCCTCGGTTTCCCGCCAGACCGGAGTGTCCGAGGCGGCCACGCAGAGCGCTCGCGAGCTGGGGATGCCGAGGGCGTGCAGGTGCTCGCTGGCGAGAAATTCGCGGATCGACGAGCGCAGTACGGCGCGGCCGTCGCCCATCCGCGAGTAAGGGGTCTTGCCGGCGCCCTTCAGATGCAGGTCCCAGCGCTCGCCGGCGGCGTTGATCACCTCGCCGAGCAGCAGGCCGCGACCGTCGCCGAGCTGGGGGTTGTAGAAGCCGAACTGGTGACCGGAATAGACCATGGCGCGCGGTTCGGCACCGGGCCAGGGTTGCTGTCCGGAGCAGAGCGCGACGAGCTGCGGATCGTCGGCCGCGGCCGGATCGAGATCGAGCAGCGCCAGCGCCGCGGGACTCACCACCACCAGCTGCGGCGACGCGATGGGAAGCGGCGTCACCGCGGTGGAGAAGGTATCGCCGAGGCGGGCGAAGCGGTTGTCGAAGGTGAGCTCGCTCAGGCGTTTCACGATGTTCTTCCGGATCTACCTGGAGGAGCCCACCTTAACACGCCCGTCCGCCGCCGGGCTCAGGCCTGGCCGCCGGCTATCGGCGGGGCGTTGTTCGGCTTGAGTGCCGTGGCGCCGAGGGCGGCCTTGAGTTCGTCGCTTTTGAGCAGCTGCTCCTGGCCCTTGGCGTTCTTGACGAACACGTCGACCTGGCGAAAGGCAATGTCGATGTGGTGCTCGCGGAACAACCCGTCGATGCGCCGGTTGATCTCGTCGGTGGCGCGGCCGCGGTCGGCCAGTTCGCGCACGTGGATGATCAGGTCGTGATCCAGGGTACTCTCGCCGAAGCTCTGGAACAGCACCAGTGGCGCGGGCTCGCGCAGTACCCGCGGGTTCTCGTTGGCGGCCTGGTAGAGCAGGTCGCGGACCAGATCCAGGTTCGAGCCGTAGCCGACACCGATCTTGAGCACCAAGCGGGTGACGGTGTCGGCCAGGGTCCAGTTGATCAGCTGGCTGGTGATGAAGGTCTTGTTCGGCACCACCACCACCTTGCGGTCGAAGTCGATGATGTGGGTGGCGCGGATGCGGATGCGGCTCACCGAGCCGCTGACCCCGCCGACCGTCACCATGTCGCCGATACGCACCGGACGCTCGAAGAGAATGATCAGACCGGAGATGAAGTTGGCGATGATCTCCTGCATGCCGAAGCCGATCCCCACCGAGAGTGCAGCGACCAGCCATTGCAGCTTGTCCCAGCTGACCCCGAGGATGGACAGCGCGGTGACCAGGCCGAAGCCGTAGATGGCGTAGGAGAGCAGGGTGGTGGTGGCGTAGGAGCTGCCCTGGGCCAGTTGCAGGCGCGAGAGGATCAGCATTTCCAGCAGACCCGGCAGGTTGCGCGCCAGGAGTACGGTGACGGTGCTGATCAGCAGGGCGGCGAGCACGTCGCGCAGGCTGATCGGCACCAGGTTGGCGGTGGCGCCGGTGCCGCTGGTAAATTCATAGAGGGCGATGTTGTCCAGGTAGTCGATCACCGAGAGCAGATCGGCCCAGACCCAGTACAGGGCGGTCAGCAGCACGCCGAACAGGGCCAGGCGGATCAGCCGCAGCGATTGCTGGTTGACCTGTTCGATGTCGAGTACCGGCTCTTCTGTCGTCTCGCCGCTCTCGCCGCCTTCCGCCGCAGCGCTCTGGCGCTTGGCCAGGGCGCGCTGGTAGGCCAGGCGGCGTGCCGCAACCGACAGGCCACGTACCACTGTGGCCTCGATCAGTGCCCAGAACAGCAGCACGTAGAGTGTCTGGACCAGGCGATCGCTGAGTCTCAGGGCGGTGTAGTAGTAGCCGAGCACCAGGCCGAGGATCAGGCCGATCGGCAGCAGGGTGAACAGCAGGCCGATCATCAGGTTGACGGGCGAGGCGTTCTGACTGGCGGGGCCGCGCAGCAGGAGCTTGCCCAGCAGCCAGGCCATCAGCGCATAGCCGGAGAGCAGCACGAGGATGCCGAGCACGTCGTTGTCCAGGGCGCCCGGCTGGTTGCGGGCGAAGCCGACCACCCCGACCAGGGCCAGTACCACCATGGTGAGGCTGCGCATCTGCTTGTGCAGAAATGTGACCTGCGGCCGTGCCCAGCCGAAGTGCAGTTCGGCCACGCCGCTGGGGGCGAGAATCTTGTAGGTGCTGTAGAGCACCAGCCAGGCCAGTGCCATGTCGTTCAGCGCGGCGCCCAGATAGGGGTTCTGGCCGCGTGCATCCATCTGCAGGGTGTAGCCGCCGAGGGCGAGGAACAGGGTGCCGGGCAAGGCCAGCAGCAGGTTGAAGAGCAGTGCCTGGGGCGTGTGCCGCTGACTGTCGCGGCGATAGTGGCCGATGTCCGCGTGCAGCGCATCGAGCTTCCGGGTGATGGCGCCACGCTGCCAGACCAGCACGCCGATCAGCAGCAGCAGGGGCAGGAAAATCAGCGATCGCTGCACCAGTCCGGCGCTCAGATCCTTGAGCAGGGACGTCCAGGAAGTGCTGGCGATCTGCTCCTGGAGGCGCTGCGGCGCGGTCTTCAGCCAGGCCAGGTCGAGCGGCTTGTTGCTGGGAATCCAGAACAGCTGCTCCTCCAGGGTGGCCTCCACCTTTTTCGCGGTATCGAGCAGCTGCTTCTGGTTCAGCTGCAGGGTGATCTCTTCGTTGAGCAGGGCGTTGAGCTCGCGGTCGAGGCGCTCGATCAGGTCGCTGCGGCTGTTCACCAGCTCCAGCAGGCCGCTGCGTAGTTGCGGATCGACGTCTTCCTTCTTGACCCCCTGCTTGGCCAGCAGGCGGTCGACGTAGGCCTCGGGGGAGCTGATCTCGCTGCGCTTCTGGCCCAGCTCGAACTGGTAGAGACGGATGTCGCCGATTTCGTCGGCGAGGCGGCCGTTGATCTGCACCTGCGGCAGGGCGAGCTTCTGCTGGAAGAGGATCCTGGTCAGCAGCAAGCTGCCGCGCAAGACCTCGATCTGCTCCTCCAGGGCTTGCTCACTCTGGCTGAGGCTGTTCAGGTTTTGTTTGGTTTCCAGGTTCTCCCGGGTCCGTTCGTTGAGACGGTCGGTGTAGTGCAGCAGTTCGTCGGAAAGCTTCAGGTTGATTGCGGTTTCCTTGGCCAGCAGGCTGTCGGAGCCGGCCGCGCTGGCATTGCGGGAGAGCTCGGCGAAGGTTTCCTCGGACAGCGCCATGCGCTTTTCGTTGACCAGCGCCTGCAGGGCAGCGATTTCCTTGGCCAGGCGCTGGATGCGTTCCTGCAGCAGATCGCGCTGGCTGGCGCCAAGCTCCAGGAGCTGGCTGTTGCCGGCCAGCTCCTGGCGACGCAGCGCGGTCTTGGCTTCCAGTGCGGCCAGTTCGGCTTTCAGCAGGTTGCGGCCCTCCACGGCAAGAGGCTTGCCGTCCTGCTTGCCGCTCTTGAGGATGGCGTTGATCTCAAGGGCGCGTGCCTGGTTCGCGGCGATTTCCGTCTGCGCCCGCTCTGGGCGGGTCTGCGAGCTGACCCACAGGGTGTTGGCGTCGTTCAGAGCCTGTTGCCATTCGGTCAGTTGGCTGTTGCGGGTGGTCAGTTGGTCCATCAGCCGCGGCAGCGGGGTATTGCCGTTCGGCGGGGCCGCGGGTTTCTGCGCGGCTTCCTTGAGGCTGCCCAGTTCGCGCTGGGCGGTCTTGGTCTGCTGCGGCGCGGTGGCCAACTGGCGCTTGAGCTCGTTCATCGCCTGCTCGCTCTTCTGGAGACGGTCGAGCTGGACGAGGGTCTGCTCAAGCAACTGCTTGACGGCCGCCTGTTCGGCCTCCGGCAGCTTGCGTTCGGCCAGGCCTTCCAGGCTGGCCTGCACGGCCTGGCGGGTGGGCGGCTCGGCGGCCTGGAGGCCGGGAATATGGAGGCAAAGCGCGAGAAGAAGAACGCTGAACAGGGAACGCGAAACAGTCATGGCGTCTGGGTCTTTCGGCTGAAAAAGACGGAAGTGTAGCAAACGAAACTTTTTCCGCACGCCCGTCCGACGAGTTCGCCTCAGAGGTTGTGAAAAATTCAAGCGGCTGCTGCGCCCCCCTTCAAAACAGCCGCTAAAACGTTGCGCTACGTGAAAAGTAAGACCATTTGGCTCATAAACTCTCCCGCTTTTCACATGGCACGCCTTTTTGAAGGGGATTGGAGAGGCTCTCACGGCACTGTTCGATTTTTTCACAACCTCTCAGAGGAACAGGGCAGGTCCCGGACGGTTGCCGTCCACGGGGAACTTCAGGCCGACCTTGCGTACCTGGTCGCCCTCGGTGGCGGCCACGGTCCAGGTCAGGCCGTTCCATTCCACATGGTCGCCGACCACCGGGTGGCCGCCGATCAGCCCGGCGATGAAGTGGCCGAGCGACTGGTTGCTGTCGATGCCGTCGAGCTTCAGACCGTAGAGCGCCGCCAGGGCGGACAGCTCGGCATCGCCCTCGAGCACGAAGTCGCCGAAGAAGCGCAGGTCCTGGCCGCGCTGTGGGGGCTGGCTGAACAGCCTGCCGAGACTCGGCAGGTCCTCCTCGTGGCCGATCACGCAGAGCAGGTCGCCGACTTCCAGGCGGGTGCTACCGGACGGGTGGAGCAGCTGGCGGCCGCGGAACAGCGCGGCGATGCGCGTGCCGTCGGGCATCTTCAGATCGCGCAGGGCGGCGCCGACGCACCACTTGCTGGCGCTCAGGCGATAGATGAACAGCTCCCACTGGCTGGTGGGATGGATCTGCAGGCCGGTCCGCGAGATCGGCGTGGGCGAGGGTGGTACTTCGA
Source organism: Azotobacter armeniacus (assembly GCF_054779355.1). Taxonomy (NCBI): domain Bacteria; kingdom Pseudomonadati; phylum Pseudomonadota; class Gammaproteobacteria; order Pseudomonadales; family Pseudomonadaceae; genus Azotobacter; species Azotobacter armeniacus. The sequence goes on along the minus strand of NZ_BAAGYK010000001.1, from coordinate 51,258 downwards.
CCTTGGCCTTGCGCGCCGCCCAGCCGAGGGTGGTGCCCTGCAGCAGCAGCGAGACCAGCACGATGAAGAAGGCCACGTTGAAGTACAGGTGCGCGTGGGGCAGCCCGGCCATCAGCGGGAAGACCGCGAGGATCACCGGCACCGCGCCGCGCAGGCCGACCCAGGAGATGAACAGCCGCTCGCGCAGGTTGAAGTTGGCAAACGGCAGCAGGCCGAGGAACACCGACAGCGGGCGCGCGACGAGGATCATCCACAGCGACAGGGCCAGCGCCGGCAAGGCGATGGGCAGCAGCTCGCTTGGAGTGAGCAACAGGCCGAGGACCAGGAACATGCCAATCTGGCTGATCCAGGCCAGGCCGTCGAACATATGCAGGATGCCGTGGCGGTTGCGGATCGGCTGGTTGCCCATCAGCAGACCGCAGACGTAGACGGCGAGGATGCCGCTGCCGCCGATCGCCCCGGCGATGGCGTAGATCATGATGCCGCCGCTGACCGCCAGCAGCGGATAGAGGCCGTCGGCCACGGTGAGACGGTTGATCAGCTGCAACAGCAGCCAGCCGCCGGTGAGGCCCAAGGCTATGCCGATGCCGAACTGCTGCAGCAGGCTGACCAGTACGCCCCAGCCGAAGTCGGTCTGGCCGGAGGCGAGCATGTCGATCAGGGTCACGGTGAGGAACACCGCCATGGGGTCGTTGCTGCCCGACTCGATTTCCAGGGTGGCACCGACCCGCTCGTTGAGGCCCTTGCCGTTGAGCAGATTGAACACCGCTGCGGCGTCGGTGGAGCCGACGATGGCGCCGATCAGAAGACCTTGCGGCAGGCTGAGGTCGAACAGCCAGGCGGCGGCCAGCCCGGTCAGGCCGGAGGTGACCGCCACGCCCAGGGTGGCCAGCGACATCGCCGGCCAGAGCGCCACGCGGAAGGTGGCCACGCGGGTGCGCATGCCGCCGTCGAGGAGGATTATCGCCAGGGCCAGGTTGCTGATCAGGAAGGCCAGGGAATAGTCGTCGAAGACGATGCCGCCGATGCCGTCGACCCCGGCGAGCATGCCCACGCCGAGGAAGATCACCAGGATCGGGATGCCGAGCCGCGTGGACAGGGAGCTGAGCAGGATGCTGGAGCCCACCAGCAGCGCGCCGATCAGGAACAGGGTATTGATGGTGGCGGCATCCAAATCGGGGAATCTCCTGCTCGGGAAGCGGATAGGGTCCGGCATGTATGCATGGGACGTGCCAACGGATTTAAACCGCTGCTTTGCCCGGCTGTCAAAGGATATGTTCGGGCACTTCCGGGGGAGGCGTAGAGGTTTTTTTTTCAGCCGCTTGCGGACACGGGGATGGGCTATGAAAGTTGTCTGCGGCGCGGGCCGGCGACCTGCCCGGGCGGGCGGCGCCGGCTTGTGCGGGATCTGGCTGCTACTCCTGCCCCCCTTCGTTGCGCCGGCGTTCGATGACCGGAATGCCGCCGATGCCCCAGTTGTCAGTGTCCACTTCGTCGATCACCACCACGGTGGTGGCCGGGTTCTTGCCCAGCACCTCGACCAGCAGTCGGGTAGCGCCTTCGATGAGCTGGCGTTTCTGTTCGGCGGTCACACCTTCGCGGGTGATCTTGATGTTCACGTAGGGCATTGCTGGATTTCCTTGTGCAGGGAGTGGACGGGAATCAGCCAGGTCCAGACGAGCGCCCAGAGCAGGGCGCCGGCGCCGAGGGCGAAGCTCTGCGTCAGGCTGCCGCCCTGGCCGACCCAGAGCCCGGCCAGCCAGGGGCCGACGAGCTGGGCGCCGCCGTACAGGGCGATCAGCGCGGCGGACAGGCGCGGCCCCTGGTGTGGCTGCAGGCTGCGTGCCAGGCGCTGGGTCAGCAGCACGCTGCCGACAAAGGTTCCGCCCACCAGCAGGGCGCAGAGCAGCACGCCGGATGCGCCCGGCCAGAGCAGCGGGGCGGCGGCGCCGATGGCCTGCAGGGCATAGCTGGCGAGCAGCGCGCGGCGGTCGCCAAGGCGTGCGCCCAGGTGGTTCCACAGCGGGATCGACAGCAGGCAGGCCAGGGCGGCCCAGCGCCAGGCGCCTTCGAGCAGCGGATCGCCGGCCGGCAGTTGCTCGCGGGCCAGGGTAGGCAGGAAGGTCATCGGCAGGATGTAGCCGAGGCCGGCGCCGGCGTAGGCGAGAAACAGCGGCGTGCTGGCCCGGTCGAACAGCGCCGTGGCGGGTGGCGGGCCGTTTTCCGAGTCGCTCGCCGGGCGGGGCGGCAGGCGCAGGCGGGCAAGCAGCCAGGCGCTGAGCATGGCCAGCGGCACGGCCAGGGCGGCCATCGGCAGCCAGCGCTGCGCGCCGGCGAGCGCGTCGGCCGGCCAGTTGGCCAGGCCGTTGGAGAGCAGCAGGCCGGCGGCGAAGCCGAGGTAGACCAGGCCACTCAGCCCGGCGCGCTGCCGGCTGGCCAGCCATTCGAGGACCAGCGCCGGGGCGAGGACGAACACCACGCCGTTGCTGATGCCGTTGGCCAGGCGCAGGACCAGGAGCAGCGCGTAGTCGCTGGCGAAGCACTGCGCCAGGGTCAGCAGGGCGTTCAGCAGCAGTGCCAGGGGCAGGCCCAGGCGCAGCCGCGGCGGGGCGTGGAGAGCCAGGGCGAGCAGGGCGCCGAGCAGATAACCGATGTAGTTCCAGGTCGCCAGCTGCGAGCCCTGCTGCAGATCGACCAGACCGTCGGCGAGAAAGTGCGGCAGCAGCGGGGTGAAGGCGAAGCGGCCAAGTGCATGCACCACCACCAGCGCGGCGCTGCCGCCCAGCAGGGCCAGGAGGATCTGACGGGGCTGTGCAGTCATGGACGGGGTTCTTCCTTGGTTTTTTTCGCTACCTTAGCGATTGTCCAAAGGTGACTGCCAGTGAAAAATACTGAAGTAGATTTTCACTTTTGATGTTGTCGAGGTGTCCATGTCGTCCTGGGAGCGGCTCAACCCCCAGCTGCTGCGCCATTTCCTCGCGGTCAGTCGCGCCGGTTCGCTGATCGGCGCGGCCCAGCAGCTGCATTGTGTGCCATCGAACGTCTCCGCGCGGCTGCGCCAGCTGGAAGCCCAGTTGGGCGTCGCACTCTTCCAGCGTCAGGCTCAACGCCTGCGCCTGACCCCGGCGGGAATCCGCCTGCTGCCCCATGCCGAGCGGATGGAGCAGCTCTGCCGGGCGGCCTGGAGCAGTGTCCAGGAGGACCTCTGGGCCGGCGAGCTGCGCCTGGGCTCCATGGAAACCACCGCCGCCGTGCGCCTGCCCGAGGTGCTGGCGGCCTTCCACCGGGAAGCGCCGCGGCTTGAGCTGAGCCTGGTGACCGGCACCAGCGGCCATCTGCTCGGCGAGGTGCTCGCCGGACGGCTGGACGCCGCGCTGATCGGCGGTCCCTACGAGGACCCGCGGTTGCACGGCGAAGTGCTGTGGCACGAGGAGCTGGTGCTGGTGCTGCCGGAAGGACAGACTCCGGAATCCCTGGAGCAGGCGCCGGTGATCCTGCTCGGCTTTCCCAACGGCTGTCACTACCGCGAGCGCCTGGAGCGCTGGAGCGAGCGCCACCGCCTGCAGATCGGCGCGCGGCAGAGCTATGGCTCAATCGATGCGATCCTTGGCGGCGCTGCCGCCGGCATGGGCGTCGGCCTGCTGCCGCGCAGCCTGCTGGAGCTGCATCCGCGCGGGCGGCTGGTGTGCTGGCAGCCGATCGAGGCGGATCTGGCGGCGGCGCCGACGCTGTTGGTACGCCGTCGCGACGCGCCGGCGCACGGGGCGCTGGAGCACCTGCTCGAACTGCTGCGGGCGCCACCTTCACAAGCGACTGCTTGAGTCTGCCGGCAAGCGGGTAAACTGTGCGGCCCGAGGAGTCCGCCTGCCATGAACTACCGCCACGCCTTCCATGCCGGCAACCATGCCGACGTCTTGAAACACTTGACCCTGGCCCGCCTGATCGCCCTGCTGGCGCGCAAGGAGGCCCCCTTCGCCTACCTCGACAGCCACGCCGGCGTCGGTCTCTACGATCTGCGGGGTGATGCGGCCAGCCGCACCGGCGAATGGCTGGAGGGCATCGGCCGCTTATGGGACGCGGCGGATCTGCCCGCGCCGGTCGCCGACTACCTGCGTGTGGTGCGCGAGCTGAATGCGGAGGGCGCACTGCGCCACTACCCCGGCTCGCCCGAGTTGGCACGGCGCCTGAGCCGCCCGCAGGATCGCCTGCTGCTCAACGAGAAGCACCCCGAGGATGGCCGCCTGCTCAAGGAGAACATGGCCGGCGACCGCCGTGTCACGGTGCACCTGGGCGAGGGCTGGCATATCCCGCGGGCCCTGCTGCCGGTGGCGGAGAAGCGCGCCCTGCTGCTGATCGACCCGCCCTTCGAGCAGGCCGACGAGCTGGAGCGCTGTGCCCTGGCGCTGCGGGAGGCGCTCGGCCGCATGCGCCAGACGGTGGTAGCGATCTGGTACCCGATCAAGGACCTGCGCCAGCTCCGGCGCTTCTATCAGGATCTGCAGAAGAGCGGCGCGCCCAAGCTGCTGCGCGCCGAGCTCTACGTACATCCGGCCGACGAGGCGCAGCGCCTGAACGGCTCGGGTCTGGCGATCGCCAACCCGCCGTGGGGGCTGGAGGAGGAACTGCGCCAGCTGCTGCCCTGGCTGGCCGGACGCCTGGCGCAGAGCCAGGACGGCTGGCGGCTCGACTGGCTGATCGAGGAGCAGCCGGCTGCCGACAAACCCGTCACCAAATCCGCTGTTCAGGCGGTCGGGCGCAAGGGACGCAAGGGCTGATCAGGCCGGCGGTAGACATACCCCGGTGCCGCTCAGCCCGCAGTAGCCACCGGGGTTCTTCGCCAGGTACTGCTGGTGATAGGCCTCGGCGTAGTAGAACGGTGGGGCGTCGGCGATTTCCGTGGTGACCGGGCCGTATCCGGCCTTCGCCAGTTCCGCCTGGAAGCGCTCCCGGCTGGCCTCGGCGGCGGCGCGCTGGGCGGCATCGAAGCAGTAGATCGCCGAGCGGTACTGGGTGCCGATGTCGCCGCCCTGGCGCATGCCCTGGGTCGGGTCGTGGATTTCCCAGAAAGACTTCAGCAGCGCCGGGTAGTCGGTCTCCTGCGGATCGAACACCACCAGCACCACCTCCGTATGCCCGGTCAGGCCGGAGCAGACCTCTTCATAAGTCGGATTCGGCGTAAAGCCACCGGCGTAGCCCACCGCTGTGCTCCACACGCCGGGCTGCTGCCAGAAGCGCCGCTCGGCGCCCCAGAAGCAGCCTAGGCCGAACAGCGCCTGCTGCAGTCCGGCGGGGAAGGGCGGTTTCAGGAAATGGCCGTTGACGTAGTGGGCCGCCGGTACTGGCATGGCCTCGGCTCGTCCGGGCAGCGCCTGGGCGGGGTCGGGGAGGGCCAGCTTGTGGGCGAGAATCTGCGAGCGCAGCACCATGGGAGTTCTCCTTGGGGTTTGACGATACGTCGCCGGCTATCCTAGCGTGCGGAAATAAAAAAGCCCCGCCACATGGGCAGGGCTGAAGATTAAAGAGCGTGGCGGGTTCGCTCTTTAAGGGAGGTTCACAGCAGCAGTGAACGGATATCCGTCAGCAGGTCGCTGAGGCGCTTGGTGAAGCGCGCCGCGGCGGCGCCGTTGATTACCCTGTGGTCGTAGGACAGCGACAGCGGCAGCATCAGGCGCGGCTGGAAGGCCTTGCCGTCCCACACTGGCTGCATCGTGGCCTTGGAGACGCCGAGGATCGCCACTTCCGGCGCGTTGACGATCGGCGTGAAGCTGGTGCCGCCGATGTGGCCGAGGCTGGAGATGGTGAAGCAGGCGCCCTGCATGGCGTCGGCACCGAGCTTCTTGGTGCGCGCCTTCTCCGCCAGTTCGGCGGCCTCGGCGGCCAGTTGCAGCAGGCTCTTCTGGTCGACGTTGCGGATCACCGGTACCAGCAGGCCGTCCGGAGTATCCACGGCGAAGCCGATGTGCACGTACTTCTTGCGGATCACTGCCTGGCCGCCGGGGGCCAGGGAGCTGTTGAAGTCCGGCAGCTCCTTGAGCAGGTAGGCGCAGGTCTTGAGCAGCAGCGGCAGCACGGTCAGCTTGACCCCGGCCTTCTCGGCGACGGCCTTCTGCGCGACGCGGAAGGCTTCCAGCTCGGTGATGTCGGCCGAGTCGAACTGGGTCACGTGCGGCACGTTCAGCCAGCTGCGGTGCAGGTTGGCGGCGCCGACCTGCATCAGGCGGGTCATCGGCACCTCTTCCACCTCGCCGTACTTGGCGAAGTCGACCGGCGGAATCGGCGGGATGCCGGCGCCACCGGTCGTGCCGGCGGCCGGCGCCTCCTTGGCCTTCAGCATCATTGCCTTGACGTAGACCTGCACGTCCTCCTTGAGGATGCGCCCGCGCGGGCCGCTGGCGTTCACCGCCGCCAGGTCGACGCCGAACTCGCGAGCCAGCTGGCGCACTGCCGGACCCGCATGCACCTTGGCGCCGTTGCGGGTCGGCGCGCCGACCGGCGCCGGTGCTGCAGCCGGGGCCGCTGCCGGAGCGGCGGCCGGCTGAGCCGGGGCTGCCGCAGGGGCGGGCGCCGCAGCGGCTGCCGGTGCCGCTGCGGCGCCGGCGGCGCGCAGGGTGAGGATCAGATCGCCAGTGCCGACTTCGTCGTTCAGCGTGATGGCGACGCTCTCCACGAGGCCGGCGGCCGGGGAGGGAATCTCCATGCTGGCCTTGTCGGACTCCAGCACGATCAGCGACTGCTCGGCCTGGACCTCGTCGCCAGCCTTGACCAGCACCTCGATGATCTTCGCCTTGCCGGACGAGCCGATGTCGGGAACTCGGACCTCCTGGCTCACGGCCGCGGCTGGTGCGGATTCGGCAGCGGCTCCGGGAGAGGGCGCCTCGGCCTCGTCGACGGCCTGTGTCGGCGCGGCGGGCACGGCCGCCGCGGTAGCCGGTTCCGCAGCTGCGCCTGCGGCAGGCTCCAGCTCGATGATCGCGTCGCCTTCCTTGAGCTTGTCGCCCAGCTTGACGCTCACGCTCTTGACCTTCCCGGCCCTGGGGCTGGGGACTTCCATACTGGCCTTGGCGGATTCCAGCACCACCAAGCCCTGCTCGACCTCGATGAGGTCGCCGGCCTTGATCAGCAGCTCGATGACTTCCCCATCACCGCCGATATCGGGTACGCGGATGATTTCGCTCACGATAGGTCTCCTCAGCAGTCCAGGGGGTTGCGCTTGTCGGGGTTAATACCGAACTTGGCGATGGCTTCGGCCACCACCTTGGCCTCGATGTCGCCGCGATCAGCCAGCGCTTCCAGCGCGGCCAGCACCACCCAGTAGCGGTCCACCTCGAAGAAGTGGCGCAGCTTCTTGCGGCTGTCGCTGCGGCCGAAGCCGTCGGTGCCGAGCACCTTGTATTCCTTGCTCGGGACCCACTGGCGGATCTGGTCGGCGAACAGTTTCATGTAGTCGGTGGAGGCCACCACCGGACCTTTGCGGCCGTTCAGGCACTGCTCGACATAGCTCTGCTCCGGCTTCTGTTCCGGGTGCAGACGGTTGCGGCGCTCTACGGCCAGACCGTCGCGGCGCAGCTCGTTGAAGCTGGTCACGCTCCACACGTCGGCAGCGATGTTGTAATCCTCACGGAGGATCTTCGCCGCCTCGCGCACTTCGCGCAGGATGGTGCCGCTGCCGAGCAACTGGACATGGTGTGCGGCGTCGCGCTTTTCTTCCTCGAGCAGGTACATGCCCTTGACGATACCTTCCTCGACGCCTTCCGGCATGGCCGGCTGGGCATAGGCCTCGTTCATCGCGGTGAGGTAGTAGAAGACGTTCTGCTGCTCTTCGGTCATCTGGCGGATGCCTTCGCGGATGATCACCGCCATCTCGTAGGCATAGGTCGGATCATAGGTGCGGCAGTTGGGGATGGTCGAGGCCATGATGTGGCTGTGACCGTCCTCGTGCTGCAGGCCTTCGCCGTTGAGGGTGGTGCGTCCGGCAGTGCCACCGATCAGGAAGCCGCGCGCCTGGCTGTCGCCGGCCGCCCAGGCCAGGTCGCCGATGCGCTGGAAGCCGAACATCGAGTAGTACACGTAGAACGGCAGCATCGGCTGGTTGTGGTTGCTGTACGAGGTCGCCGCGGCGATCCAGCTGGACATGGCGCCGGCCTCGTTGATGCCTTCCTCGAGGATCTGGCCCTTCTTGTCCTCGCGATAGAACATCACCTGGTCCTTGTCCACCGGCTCGTAGAGCTGGCCGACCGAGGAGTAGATGCCGAGCTGGCGGAACATGCCTTCCATGCCGAAGGTGCGCGCCTCGTCGGGGATGATCGGCACGATGCGGCTACCCAGTTCCTTGTCCTTGACCAACTGCGCGAGGATCCTCACGAAGGCCATGGTGGTGGAGATTTCGCGGTCGCCGGTGCCGTCGAGGATCGCCTTGAGGCTGTCCAGCGGCGGGGTCGGGATGCTGATGCTCTTGCTGCGGCGCTGCGGCACGAAACCGCCCAGGGCCTCGCGGCGGCTGCGCAGATACTTCATTTCCGGGCTGTTCTCGTCCGGCCGGTAGAACGGCAGGGTTTCCAGCTCCTCGTCCTTCAGCGGGATGTCGAACTTGTCGCGGAACAGCTTCAGGCTCTCGACATCGACCTTCTTCACGTTATGGGCGATGTTCTTCGCCTCGCCGGCACCGGTGCCGTAGCCCTTGATGGTCTTGGCGAGGATCACGCTCGGCTGGCCCTTGTGGTTGACCGCCTGGTGATAGGCGGCATAGACCTTGTAGGGGTCGTGGCCGCCACGGTTGAGCTTCCAGATGTCCTCGTCGGACATGTCCTTGACCATCTCCTGCAGCTCGGGACGCGCGCCGAAGAAATGCTTGCGCACGAAGGCGCCGTCTTTGGCCTTGTAGTTCTGGTAGTCGCCGTCGACCACCTCGTCCATGCGCTGCTGCAGCAGGCCGGCATGGTCCTTGGCGAACAGCGGGTCCCAGAAGCGGCCCCAGACCACCTTGTTGACGTTCCAGTGGGCGCCGCGGAACACGCCTTCCAGCTCCTGGATGATCTTGCCGTTGCCGCGAACCGGGCCGTCGAGGCGCTGCAGGTTGCAGTTGATAACGAAGATCAGATTGTCCAGCTTCTCGCGGCCAGCCAGGGCGATGGCGCCGAGGGATTCCGGCTCGTCGCACTCGCCGTCACCCATGAAGCACCAGACCTTCTGCTTGCCGGGGGTGATGAAGCCGCGGTCTTCCAGGTACTTCATGAAGCGCGCCTGGTAGATCGCCTGGATCGGGCCCAGGCCCATGGAGACGGTGGGGAACTGCCAGAAGTCCGGCATCAGATGGGGATGCGGGTAGGAGGGCAGGCCGTTGCCGTCGACCTCCTGCCGGTAGTTCTGCATCTGATCTTCGCTGAGGCGGCCTTCGAGGAAGGCACGGGCGTAGATGCCGGGGGAGGCATGGCCCTGGAAGTAGATCAGATCGCCGCCGTGTTCCGCTGTGGGCGCCTGGAAGAAATAGTTGAAACCGATATCGTAGAGGGTGGCGCTGGAGGCGAAGCTGGAGATGTGGCCACCCAGGTCCGGATCCTTCTTGTTCGCCCGCATGACCGTGGCCAGCGCGTTCCAACGCACCAGGGAGCGGATGCGGCGTTCCATGAACAGGTCGCCGGGCATTTGCGCTTCGTGGGTCACCGGAATGGTGTTGCGGTAGGGCGTTGTGATCGCGTAGGGCAGTTGGGTGCCCGTGCGGGTGGCCAGCTCACCCATCCGGGTCAGCAGATATTGGGCGCGGTCTTCGCCTTCGTGATCGAGGACGGATTCGAGGGCGTCCAACCACTCCTGGGTTTCGATGGGGTCAAGGTCTTGCATGTCTTGCTCCATAGCGGAAAGCTTCCCTGAGTCGGGAGCCTGGATACGCAACCGGCCTTATGGGCGGTTGCGGGATTGTTTTTAGTGGGTCGGCGGGTGATCCAACCGTCTTGTAGTTTTACTACAAAACAATGGCGCTTTCAGCCCCCCTCCCAAGGATTTTTGTAAAATCCTTCCGATGGCTGTGCTTCGAGCCGCTTGCGGACGGGCCTGGCCGAAACAGGACATAAAGCATGAGCCTACCTAGGCTGGTCGCCCTGCCCGCCTCGCTGGAAGCCTTGGCCAGCCGTGCCCTGGAGGCGTTCGAGCGGGTCGTCGGCACCCTTGGCGGCGACCCGGTGACACCTTTTTCCGGCTGGCCCGAGGCGCGCCGCGCGGCCTTCGCGCGAGTCTGCGCGAATAGCGAGTTCGTCGCCGAGCAGGCACTGCGCGATCCCGCGATGCTCCTGCAGCTGGCCGACAGCGGCGCCCTGGAAAGCTCCCTGGCGGCGGGCGAGCTATACGGACAGCTCGCCGCGCTGCTCGCCAACTGCGGGGACGAGGAGGAGCTGGGCCGATGCCTGCGGCGCTTTCGCAGCCGCCAGCAGCTGCGTATCGTCTGGCGCGACATCAGCCGCCAGGCGGACCTGGGCGAGACCTGCCGCGACCTCTCCGAACTCGCCGACGCCTGCATCGAGCTGGCCTGCTGCTGGCTGCACGAGCGGCTCTGCACACAGTTCGGCACGCCGCTCGGGCGCCGCTCCGGGCAGCCACAGCAGCTGGTGGTGCTCGGCATGGGCAAGCTGGGCGCCGGCGAGCTGAACCTGTCCTCGGACATCGACCTGATCTTCGCCTACCCGGAAGGCGGCGAGACCGATGAGGGGCGGCGCTCCCTGGACAACCAGGAGTTCTTCGTCCGTCTCGGTCAGAAGCTGATCCGCGCGTTGGATGCCATCACTGTGGACGGCCAGGTCTTCCGCGTCGACATGCGCCTGCGCCCCTATGGCGCCAGCGGGCCCTTAGTCTACAGCTTCAGCGCCATGGAGCAGTACTACCAGGACCAAGGGCGTGACTGGGAGCGCTATGCGATGATCAAGGCGCGGGTGGTCGGCGGCGACCGCGAGGCCGGGCGCCAGCTGCTGGAGATGCTGCAGCCGTTCGTCTACCGGCGCTACCTGGACTTCTCCGCCATCGAGGCGCTGCGCGATATGAAGCAGCTGATCCGCCAGGAGGTGCGCCGCAAGGGCATGGCGGACAACGTCAAGCTGGGCGCTGGCGGCATCCGTGAGGTGGAGTTCGTCGCTCAGGTGTTCCAACTGATCCATGGCGGCCGCGACCGGAGCCTGCAACAGCGGCCGCTGCTGCAGGTGCTGGCCACCCTCGAAGAGCAGGGCTACCTGCCGCCGGCAGTGGTGGCCGAGCTGCGCGAGGGCTATGAGTTCCTGCGTTACACGGAGCATGCCCTGCAGGCCATCGCCGACCGCCAGACGCAGATGCTCCCGGACGGCGAGCTCGACCGGGCGCGGGTCGCCTGCATGCTCGGCTGCGCCGACTGGGATGAGTTCCTCGGCCGGCTGGCGCACTGGCGCGAGCGGGTCGACTGGCACTTCCGCCAGGTGATCGCCGCTCCCGGCGAGGACGAGGCAGCCGACGAGCGGCCGGTCGATGCTCAGTGGCTGCCGCTGTGGGAGAGTGCTGGCGACGAGGCGTCGATCTGCCGGCAGCTTGCCGAGGCCGGCTTCGCCGATCCGCAGTTGCTCTGCCAACGCCTCGCGGCGCTGCGCGGCGGCAGCCAGGTGCGCAGCATGCAGCGTCTCGGCCGCGAACGGTTGGATGCCTTCATTCCGCAACTGCTGGCCTTGGCGGTGGGGCAGGACAACCCCGATCTGGTGCTGGAGCGGGTGCTGCCGCTGGTCGAGGCGGTGGCGCGGCGCTCCGCCTACCTGGTGCTGCTCACGGAAAACCCCGGCGCCCTACAGCGCCTGCTTGTCCTCTGCGCAGCCAGTCCGTGGGTCGCCGAGCAGATCGCCCGCTTTCCCCTGTTGCTCGATCAGCTGCTCAACGAGGAGCGCCTGTACAGCCCGCCACAGGAGGCGGAGCTGGCTGCCGAGCTGAGCGAGCTGCTGCTGCGCATCCCCGAGGACGACCTGGAGCAGCAGATGGAGGCGCTGCGCCACTTCAAGCTGGCCCACCGGCTGCGCGTCGCCGCCTCGGAAATCGCCGGCACCCTGCCGCTGATGAAGGTCAGCGACTACCTGACCTGGCTGGCCGAGGCGATCCTCGACCAGGTGCTGAAGCTCGCCTGGCGGCAGATGGTCGCCCGCCATGGCAGCCCCAGACGCAGCGACGGCAGCCCCTGCGACCCGGATTTCGTCATCGTCGGCTACGGCAAGGTCGGCGGCATCGAGCTGGGGCATGGCTCGGACCTGGATCTGGTGTTCATCCACGACGGCGATCCGCAGGCCGAGACCGACGGTGCTAAGCCGATCGACGGTGCGCAGTTCTTCACCCGCCTGGGCCAGCGCATCATCCATCTGCTCACCGCGCAGACCCCCTCCGGGCAGCTCTACGAGGTGGACATGCGCCTGCGCCCGAGCGGCAACGCGGGACTGCTGGTCAGCTCGCTCGGCGCCTTCCAGCGCTACCAGGAGCGCGAGGCCTGGACTTGGGAGCATCAGGCGCTGGTGCGTGCCCGGGTGCTGGTCGGCTGCCCGCGGCTGGCCGCCGCCTTCGAGCAGGTGCGCGTGCAGGTGCTGGCCCGTCCGCGCGAGCTGGATAGCCTACGCCGCGCGGTCGGCGAAATGCGCGCGAAGATGCGCGATAACCTCGGCACCTCGGTCACGGCCGCCGGCACGGCGGAAAACGCCTTCGAGGCGGCGTTCCCCTTCAATCTCAAGCAGGATGCCGGCGGTATCGTCGATATCGAATTTATGGTGCAATATGCGGCCCTCGCCTGGTCGCACCAGCATCCCGCGCTGTTGCGCTACACCGACAACATCCGGATTCTGGACGGCCTCGCGCAGGCCGGCCTGCTACCGTGCGACGAGGTTCGCCTGCTGCAGGAGGCGTACAAGGCCTATCGCGCCGCGGCTCACCGCCTGGCCCTGCAGAAGCAGCCGGGGGTGGTGGGCGGCGATCAGTTCCGGGACGAACGTCGTGCGGTGATGCGAATCTGGCGGGAGCTGGGGTTGAGCTGAGCGGGGCGCCTGAGGGGGCCTGCCGAAGGGGTGGCGCAGGGGCGCTGCCCGATCTGGGTGTGTATTACGTATCGAATTCTTGAGGAGCAGGCTAATTATGTCGATGGCCGACCGTGATGGTGTGATCTGGTACGACGGCGAACTGGTGCAGTGGCGCGAGGCGACCACCCATGTGCTGACCCACAGCCTGCACTACGGGATGGGCGTGTTCGAGGGCGTGCGTGCCTACAACACTCCGCAGGGCACGGCGATCTTCCGTCTGCAGGCGCACACTGATCGCCTGTTCGACTCGGCGCACATCATGGGCATGAAGATCCCCTTCACCAAGGACGAGATCAACGAGGCGACCCGCGCCGCGGTGCGCGAGAACAAGCTGGACAGCGCCTACATCCGCCCGCTGGCTTTCTACGGCTCGGAAGGCATGGGCCTGCGCGCCAGCGGCCTGAAGGTCCGCGTCATCGTCGCTGCCTGGCACTGGGGCGCTTACATGGGCGAGGACGCGCTGGAGCAGGGCATCCGCATCCGCACCAGTTCCTTCACCCGCCATCATGTGAACATCACCATGACCCGCGCCAAGTCCAGCGGCGCCTACGTCAACTCGATGCTGGCCCTGCAGGAGGCGATCTCCGGCGGCGCCGACGAGGCCCTGCTGCTCGATCCTGAAGGCTACGTGGCCGAGGGTTCGGGAGAGAACATCTTCATCGTCAAGGACGGCGTGATCTATACCCCGGAAGTCACCGCCTGTCTGAACGGCATCACCCGCAGCACCGTGCTGACCCTGGCCCGCGAGATGGGCATCGAGATCGTCGAGAAGCGCATCACCCGCGACGAGGTGTACATCGCCGACGAGGCCTTCTTCACCGGCACCGCCGCCGAGGTCACGCCGATCCGCGAAGTGGACGGCCGGCAGATCGGTATCGGCCGCCGCGGCCCGGTCAGCGAGAAGCTGCAACGTGCTTATTTCGACCTGGTCACCGGCAAGACCGACGCCCATCCCGAGTGGCGTACCCTGGTCAAGTAACAGGCGGCAGGCTGCAAGGCGTAGGGTGGGTTAGGTCGAAGACCGTAACCCACCATCCGGCCCAAGGGGCCGGCCAATGAGAATTTCTGCGGACATCGACGGTGGGTTACGCCGCTGTCGCGGCTAACCCACCCTACGGATCTTTCCGCTTCTGGCTTCCAGTTTATGAATATCCTGATCATCGGTCCCAGCTGGGTCGGCGACATGGTGATGGCGCAGACCTTGTTCGTCTGCCTGAAGCAGTGCCTGCCTGGTTGCGCGATCGACGTGCTGGCGCCCGAGTGGAGCCGGCCGATCCTTGAGCGCATGCCCGAAGTGCGCCGCGCACTGAGCTTTCCGCTCGGCCACGGCGTGCTCGAGCTGGCCACCCGCTGGCGGGTCGCCCGGGGCCTGCGCGGCCAGTACGACCAGGCGATCCTGTTGCCCAACTCGTTGAAGTCGGCGCTGGTGCCGTTCTTCGCCGGCATTCCGAAACGCACCGGCTGGCGCGGCGAGATGCGCTTTGGGCTGCTCAACGACATCCGCCGGCTGGACAAGGAGCGCTACCCGCTGATGATCGAGCGCTTCATGGCGCTCGCCTACGCGTCCGGCGCCGAGTTGCCGCAGCCCTATCCCCGTCCGCAGCTGGCGATCGATCCGGTCAGCCGCGCGGCGGCGCTGGAAAAATTCGGCCTGAAGCTCGACCGGCCGCTGCTGGCGCTCTGTCCCGGCGCCGAGTTCGGCGAGGCCAAGCGCTGGCCGGCCGAACACTATGCCGCCGTGGCCGAGGCGAAGCTGCGCGCCGGCTGGCAGGTCTGGCTGTTCGGCTCGAAGAACGACCACCCGGTCGGCGAGGCGATCCGCGCGGCACTGGCGCCCGAGCTGCGCGGGGCGACGGCCAACCTGGCCGGGGAAACCAGCCTGGCCGAGGCGCTCGACCTTTTGTCCTGCGCCGACTCGGTGGTTTCCAACGATTCCGGGCTGATGCACGTGGCCGCGGCGCTGGGCCGCCCGCTGGTGGCGGTGTACGGCTCCACCTCGCCGCAGTTCACCCCGCCGCTGGCCGAGCGGGTGGAGATCGTCCGCCTGGGCCTGGAGTGCAGCCCCTGCTTCGAGCGTACCTGCCGCTTCGGCCATTACAACTGTCTGCGCGAGCTGTCGCCGCAGGCGGTGCTGGACGCCCTGCAGCGACTCGCCGGCGATCCCTTGCCCGACCCGCAGCTGCAGGAGCCCTGAGTGCGCATACTGCTGATCAAGACCTCCTCGCTCGGCGATGTCATCCATACCCTGCCGGCGCTGACCGACGCAGCGCAGGCGCTGCCCGGCATCCGCTTCGACTGGGTGGTGGAGGAGGGCTTCGCCGAGATTCCTGCCTGGCACCCGGCGGTGGAGCGGGTGATCCCGGTAGCCATCCGCCGTTGGCGCCGGAATTTCTGGCAGGCTGCGACCCGCGACGAGTGGCGGCGTTTCCGGCAAGGCCTCGGGGACAACCGCTATGACCTGGTGATCGACGCCCAGGGCCTCTTGAAGAGCGCCTGGCTGACCCGCCTCGGCGGAGCGCCGGTGGCCGGACTGGATCGCCGCTCGGCGCGTGAGCCGCTGGCCTGTTTCTTCTATAAGCGTCGCTATCCCGTGCCCTGGGGCCAGCACGCGGTGGAGCGGGTGCGCCAGCTGTTCGCTCAGGCGCTGGGCTACCCCCTGCCGGCGACGGTTGGCGACTACGGCCTGGACCGCCGCCGCCTGGCCGGGCCGGCCAGCACGCCCTACCTGCTGTTTCTCCACGGCACCACCTGGGACAGCAAGCACTGGCCGGAAAGCTACTGGCGCGAGCTGGCCGAGCGCATGAGCGAACAGGGCTGGGCGGTGCGCCTGCCCTGGGGCAATGCTGCAGAACAGGCCCGCGCCGGGCGCATCGCCGAGGGGCTGGCGGCGGTCGAGGTGCTGCCCAGGACCAACCTCGCCGGCGTGGCCGGAATCCTCGCCAGCGCCAGCGCCTGCGTGGCGGTGGACACCGGCCTCGGTCACCTGGCTGCAGCGCTGGACGTGCCGACCGTTTCCCTCTACGGCCCGACCGATCCGCGTCTCACCGGCGCCTACGGCCGCCGCCAGCGCCATCTGACCAGCGACTACCCGGCCTGCGTGCCCTGCTTGCAGAAGACCTGCGGCTACCAGCCGACCGAGGAGGACCGCCGCCGGCTGGATCTGACCCGCGAGCAGCCGGTGTGCTTCAGCCGCCTCGACCCGCAGCGGGTCGCCGGCGAACTGCAGGCGTTGCTGAGCGAGGCGGCGGGCTGATGCGGACCGGGCTGGCCATTTCGCCCCTCGCGCCTGCGCGCCCGGCGCCGATCCATGCTTTTGCCGACAGGACTTCCTGATGCAACTGGCCTTCATCCTCTACAAGTATTTCCCCTTCGGCGGGCTGCAGCGCGACTTCTTGCGCATCGCCCTAGAGTGTCAGCGACGCGGGCATGCCATCCGTGTCTACAGCATGTTCTGGGAAGGTGAGATTCCGGCAGGTTTCGAGGTCTTGATCGTCCCGGTCAAAGCGCTGTTCAATCATACCCGCAACGAGCGCTTCACCGCCTGGGTGCAGGCTGATCTGGCGCGCCGTCCAGTCGAGCGGGTGATCGGCTTCAACAAGATGCCGGGGCTGGATGTCTATTACGCGGCCGACCCCTGCTACGAGGACAAGGCGCAGACCCTGCGTAACCCGCTCTACCGCCTGTGGGAGCGCTACCGGCATTTCGCCGACTACGAGCGCGCGGTGTTCGCGCCGGCGTCGAAGACCCGCATCCTGATGATCTCCGAGGTGCAGCAGCCACTGTTCGTCAAGCACTACGGCACCCCGGCAGAACGCTTCCATTTGCTGCCGCCGGGGATTTCCGCCGACCGCCGCGCGCCGGCCAATGCCGGCGAGATCCGCGCCGGGTTCCGTCGCGAATTCGGCCTGGCCGGCGACGACCTCTTGCTGGTGCAGATCGGCTCCGGTTTCAAGACCAAGGGGCTGGATCGCAGCCTCAAGGCGCTCGCCGCGCTGCCCGGCGCACTGAAGAGACGTACCCGGCTGATCGCCATCGGCCAGGACGACCCCCGGTCCTTCCAACTGCAAGTCAAGGCACTCGGCCTGTCCGGGCGGGTCGAGATCCTCAAGGGGCGCAGCGACATCCCGCGCTTTCTGCTCGGTGCCGATTTGCTGATCCACCCGGCCTACAACGAGAACACTGGCACCGTGCTGCTCGAGGCGCTGGTCTCCGGGCTGCCGGTGCTGGTCACCGACGTCTGTGGTTATGCTCACTACATAGCCGAGGCCGGCTGCGGACAGGTGCTGCCCAGCCCCTTCGACCAGGAGCGTTTCAACCGGATGCTCGCCGACATGCTCGCCGCCGACGACCGGCGCGCCCTCTGCCAGCGCAACGGCCTGGCCTACGCCGAAACCGCCGACCTCTATTCCATGCCGCAGCGGGCTGCCGACCTGATCCTGGCGGAGCAGGGCGCGTGAGACGTTTGCCTGGCGTAGGCGCCGGTCTGCCGACGACGTCCGGATTCGATGCCTATCAGCAGCACGCTGGCTTCTACTGGGATGTATACCGATGCGACTAATCCTCTCCGAACCCTTCAAGTCCCTCTGGGCCGGGCGCGATGCCTTCGCCGAGGTCGAGCGCCTGCAGGGCCGGGTCTATCGCGAGCTGGAGGCCCGCCGGACCCTGCGCATCGAGGTGGCCGGGCGCGGCTACTTCGTCAAGATCCACCGCGGCATTGGCTGGGGCGAGATTCTCAAGAACCTGCTGACCGCCAAGGTGCCGGTGCTTGGCGCCGCCCAGGAGTGGACGGCGCTCAAGCGCCTCGCCGAGGCGGGGGTGCCGACCATGCAGCCCGTGGCCTTCGGCGAGCGCGGCAGCAATCCGGCGCGCCAGCATTCCTTCCTGATCACCGAGGAGCTGGCGCCGACCATCAGCCTGGAGGACTTCTGCCTCGACTGGCCGAACCGGCCGCCGGCGCCGCGCCTGAAGTACGCGCTGATCGCCGAGCTGGCGCGGCTGACCGCCAGCATGCACCGCGCCGGGGTGAATCACCGCGACTGCTATATCTGTCACTTCCTGCTGCACACCGACCGGCCGATCGAGGCCGACAGCCTGAGGCTGTCGCTGATCGACCTGCACCGTGCGCAGACCCGCGCACGGACGCCGCGGCGCTGGCGCGACAAGGATCTGGCCGCGCTGTATTTCTCGGCGCTGGACATTGGCCTGACCCGCCGCGACAAGCTGCGCTTTCTGCGCGGCTATTTCCGTCAGCCGCTGCGCCAGATATTGCGCGAGGAGGCGCGGCTGATCGCCCGCCTGGAAGCCCAGGCCGGGCGCCTGCTGGCGCGCTTCCAGCGCAAGGCGGCGGAGGGCAATCCATTATGAGCAGCTGGCGACTGGCCCCCGGTCTGGAGCCTGTGGCGGCGCAGGCTTTCGCCAGCCTGGATGCGGTCTTCGCCCTGGAGGGCGAGCGGGTTTCCCGGGATCCATTGTCCGACGTGATCCGCGTCGAGCTCGCTGGCATGCGCTACTACGTCAAGCGTTACCGCTCGGCGGGCAAGGGCCTGCGCCGCTACCTGGGGCGGCCGAGGGTCAAGGCCGAATGGCAGAACCTCAAGCGTTTCGCCAAGTGGGGCATCGCCACCGCCCCCCTGGCCGCCTGGGGGCTGGAGCGCAGCGGCGGAGCCTTCCAGCGTGGCGCCCTGATCACCTGCGAGCTGCCCGATACCGGGGATCTGGCGCAGCTGGCCAAGGAGGGCGATCCGCGCCTGGCCGATCGGCGCTGGGTGGACGGCGTCAGCCGCCAGCTGGCCCGGGCGACCCGGATCATGCACGACCACCACTTCGTTCACAACGACCTGAAGTGGCGCAACCTGCTGGTCGACGGGGAGGGACGGCTGTTCTTCATCGACTGCCCGGTGGGCGGCTTCTGGTGGGGGCACTGGCTGCGCTGGCGGATCGTCAAGGATCTCGCCTGCCTGGACAAGGTGGCCAAGTACAGGCTGTCGCGCACCCAGCGCCTGCGTTTCTACCTGCAGTACCGCCGGCGCAGCCGGCTGAACTCCAGCGACAAGATGCGTATCCGGCAGATCCTGAAGTATTTCGAGGGGCGCGAATGAACGACTTCATCGCCATGGAAGACCGGCTGCTGCTGGAGCGGTATGGACTGGCCAATTTCGATGCCCTCTGGGCGCTGCAGCTGCCGGCCATCGACGAACCGAATCTCGAGCGGGGCGGCTGGAGCAGCGTCTGCCGCCTGGCGTTGGGCGAAACGTCCTATTTCCTCAAGCGGCAGACCAATCACCTCACCCACACCCTGGCACACCCCTTCGGCGAGCCGACCTTCGCCCATGAGTTTCGCAACATCCGTCGTTATCGGACGCTGGGCATCCCGGCCCTGCAGGCCGCCTTCTTCGGCATGCGCCGGCAGGCCGGCAAGCGGCGGGCGATCCTGCTGACCCGGGCGCTGGACGGCTGGCGCGACCTGCAGAGCCATCTGGACGATTGGCCGGCGCTCGATCCGTCGCGGCGCCGAGCCATGCTTCAGGCTGTCGGCGCCCTGGTGCGGCGGCTGCACGGCGCCGGGCGGATGCATCGCTGCCTCTACCCTAACCACATCTTTCTGCGCGAGGCAGACGGCGCCTGCGAAGCCTGCCTGATCGACCTGGAGAAGACCCGGCCCCTGCTGCTCGGCCGTCGCGACCGCATCCGGGATCTGGACCCCCTGCTGCGCCGGGCCTCGGTCTGGGAGGCGCAAGAGTTGCGCCAGTTGCTCGAAACCTATCTGGGCGGGACAGCCCGGCTGGATAGCTGGTTTGAATGGCTGTCGAAGCGGCAGCGCAAGAAGGAGCTCGTCGGATGAAGCTGTGTCAGCTGAAAAAGGCCGGCCGCCAGCCGGACCTGCCGCTGCTCGTCGAGCTGGCCGATGCCGCCGGGCCGGCCACCTTGCGTCTGGACAACCTGCTGCGCGTGCTGCCGGGGCAGCGCTACGTCGGCCGCGGCGAATGGCGCGGACAGCGGGTGCTGGCCAAGCTGCTGGTCGGCGACAAGGCGGCGCGGCACTTCCAGCGCGAGCTGAAGGGCGTGCACCTGCTCGCCGGCCAGCAGCAGACCACCCCGCGGCTGCTCGCCGAAGGGCTGCTCGAGGGCGAGGGCGGATGGCTGCTGTTCGACTACCTCGATGGTGCCCACGGCCTGAACGAGGCCTGGCAGGCGGTAGAGGGCGAGCCTCTGCTGTCGGACGGCCAGCAGGCGGTGCTCGGCGAGGCTCTGACAGCCATCGCCGGGCTGCACGCCAAGGGACTGTGGCAGGCCGACATGCATCTGGACAACCTGCTGCGCCATGACGGCCGGCTGTATCTGGTCGACGGCGGCGCGGTGCACGCAGAAGAGCCCGGCAGGCCGCTGTCCCGCGAGCGGGTGCTGGAGAACCTCGGGGCCTTCTTCGCCCAGTTTCCGGTCGAGTTGGAGCCCTTCATCGAGGAACTGCTGGTGCACTACCTGCTGGCCAACGGCGAGCACGCCCTGCCGCTGGAGGCGCTGCTCAAGGAGGTGGCCCGGGTACGCCGCTGGCGGCTGCGCGACTTCCTCGCCAAGGTCGGCCGCGACTGCACGCTGTTCAGCGTGCGGCACGGGCCCATGGGGCTGCGCGCGCAGCGACGCGACAGCGAGGCGTTGTTGCGCCCGCTTCTGGCCGCCCCCGATGCGCTCATCGATCAGGGGCATATCTACAAGACCGGCGGGGCCGCCACCGTGGCACGGGTCGAGCTGTGCGGCCGGACCCTGGTCGTCAAGCGCTACAACATCAAGGGTTTCGCCCACTGGCTCAAGCGCTTCTGGCGCCCCAGTCGCGGCTGGCACAGCTGGGTCGCAGGCAATCGCCTGGCCTTTCTCGGCATTCCCACGCCGCGCCCGCTGGCGGTGCTGGAGCGGCGCTTCTGCGGCCTGCGCGGGCGCGCCTACCTGATTACCGAATACTGCGACGGGCAGGATATACTCGCGCGCTTTCGGCCGTATCTGGACGGCACGCCGCCGGAAGAGGAACTGCTGGCGCTGGAGCGGCTGTTCACCGCCCTGCTGCGCGAGCGCATCAGCCATGGCGACCTGAAGGGTAACAACCTGCTCTGGCAGGACGGCCACTGGCTGCTGATCGACCTCGATGCGCTGGAGCAGCATCACGGCGCCGCCCGCTTCGCGCGCGCCTTCGCCGAGGACCGCGCGCGCTTTTTGCGCAACTGGCCGGCCGACTCGGCGCTGCACCGGCTGCTCGACCAACGCTTACCGCGGGCAGCGGATGCCCGCACCACCGAAGAGTAAAGAGGCTAGACCCTGTGGCACTGACGATTCTCGGCCTTTCCGGCGCCCTCAGTCACGATCCTTCCGCCGCCCTGTACATCGACGGCAAGCTGGTCGCGGCCGCCGAAGAAGAGCGCTTCGTGCGCGACAAGCACGCGAAGAACCGCATGCCCTACGAATCGGCCAAGTTCTGCCTGGAGCACGCCGGGATCAAGCCGGCCGACGTCGACGTGGTGGCCATCCCCTTCGCACCGATCAGCCTGTTCGACAAGGCCCGCTGGCACTACGCCAAGCGCTACTGGTATGCCCCGGACCGCGCCCTTGACGCCATCCTGATGGGCAATCGCCGTTACAAGCGCTACCGCACGCGCATCCAGTGGTGCCTGCAGCAGCTCGGCTTCGACCTGAAGAAGGTCCGGATCGAGGCGGTCGAGCACCACCTGGCCCATGCATCCAGCGCCTACCACTGCGCGGGCTTCCAGGAAAAGACGGCGATCCTCGGCATCGATGGCAAGGGCGAGTACGCCACCACCTTCTTCGGCTGGGGCGAGAACGGCCAGATCCACAAGATCAAGGAATTCTACGACCCGGATTCGCTTGGCGGCCTGTACGGCGCCATCACCGAGTACCTCGGCTTCGAGATGCTCGACGGCGAATTCAAGGTGATGGGCATGGCGCCCTACGGCGATGCCGCCCGCTACGACTTCTCGCGGCTGGCCAAATTCGAGAACGGCGAGCTGACCATCAATACCGACTACGCCAACGTCATCGGTTTCCGCCGCTACAAGGACAAGGGCAAGGGCTACTACTTCTCGCCCAAACTGATCGAGTGGCTGGGGCCCAGGCGCGAGGGCGACGTCGCCGACGAGCCCTACATCCACTACGCCGCCAGCATGCAGGCGCTGTTCGAGCAGTTGGCGCTGCAGATGATGGACTACTACCTCGGCGACATCATCCGCGAGACCGGCAAGATCGTCTTCTCCGGCGGCTGCGCGCTGAACGTCAAGCTGAACCAGAAGATCATCGCCCGCCCGGATGTGAAGGAGCTGTTCGTCCAGCCGGCCTCGGGCGACGCCGGCACCGCGGTCGGCGCCGCGGCCTATGTCTCGCACCAGCGCGGTGTGCCGGTGGAGAAGATGGAGCACGTCTACCTCGGCCCGTCCTACAGCAATGAGGACGTCATCGCCGCCTGCGCCAGGCACCCGCAGAAGCCCGTCTGGAAACAGATCGACAACGTCGAGCAACGTATCGCGAAAATCATGGTCGACGGCCATCCGGTGGCCTGGTTCCAGGGCCGCATGGAGTTCGGCCCGCGCGCCCTTGGCGGGCGCTCGATCATCGGCTGCCCGAGCATGCCGGGCGTCGCCGACCGGATCAACGAGCAGATCAAGTTCCGCGAGCGCTGGCGGCCGTTCTGCCCGTCGATGCTGGATACCGTCGCCCCGCAGATGCTCAAGGTCGACCACCCGTCGCCATACATGACCTTCACCTTCGAGGTCCACGAGGACTGGAAGAGCCGCGTGCCGGAAGTGGTCCACGAGGACGGCACCTCCCGCGCCCAGGTGCTCGAGCGGCGCTTCAACCCGCGCTGGTACGATCTGATGAAGGAGCTGGAAAACCTCACCGGCAACGGTGTGTCGCTGAACACCTCGCTGAACCGCCGCGGCGAGCCGATGATCTGCTCGCCGACCGACGCCCTGAACATGTTCTACGGCTCGGACCTGCGCTACCTGATCATGCAGGATATCCTGGTGGTCAAGGAGGGGATGGACTGGTATGACGCCGTCTGAAGGGCCGCGGGTCCTGCAGTTCTGCCACGGCTACGACGGGCCTTTCCTCGACTGCGCCCGGCAGTACGCGTCCCTGTTCGCCGGCACGCCATACAAGGTCACCACCGTCTACCTGACCGGCGAACCCTGCGCCGAGGCGGAGCAGGGCAGCGCCTCCGACGAGGTGATCTTCCTCGGCTATGCAAGCCAGGAGGTGCGCGGTCTCAAGCTCGGCGCCATGCGCAAGCTGAAGCGCATCCTGCACGGGCGCGATTTCCGCCTGTGCATCGCCCACCGCTTCAAGCCGGCCTACGTCGCCTTGCTGGCCAGCGACCTGCCGATCATTGGCGTGCACCATGCTTTCGGCGACTACCAGCGGCTGTCGCGCCGTCTGGTCGCCCATTTCTTCCGCCAGCGCCTGAGCCTGCTCGGGGTGTCCGACGCGGTACGCGACGACATTCGCGCCTGTCTTTCGTCCTGGCCGGCCGAGCGTATCGAGACCCTCTACAACCGCATCGATGTGGAAACCCTCAAGGCCACTCAGGTGGATCGCCAGGCGGCCCGCCAGGCGCTCGGGCTGCCGGCGGAGGCCTGGATCGTCGGCAATGTCGGCCGTCTGCACCCGGACAAGGATCAGGCCACCCTGCTGCGCGGCTTCGCCGAGGCGCTGCCGCAGCTGCCCGTAGGCAGCCTGCTGGCGATCCTCGGCAGCGGCCGGCTCGAGGCCGATCTGAAGGCCCTGGCCGGCAGCCTGGGCATCGCCGGGCAGGTGCGCTTTCTCGGCCAGATTCCCGAGGCCCGGCGCTACTTCCGGGCCTTCGACGTCTTCGCCCTGAGCTCCGACCACGAGCCGTTCGGCATGGTGCTGCTGGAGGCGATGGTCGCCGGCGTGCCGCTGATCGCCAGCGACTGCGGCGGCGGTCGGGAGGTGGTCGAGGGCGTCGGCGCGCTCTTTCCCCTGGGCGACGCCGCGGCGCTGGCAGCGGGACTGGTGGTGCACCTCGCCGGCCTCGACGAGGCCGCCCGCGCCGCCTGCGCGCAGGCCATGGAGCGACGCCTGCAGGAGCGCTTCTCCGACCAGACGGTGGCCCGGCGCTTCTGGGCACTGCCGATGGTCGCGCCCTTCGTGCTGGACTGACCTCATGGCCGAACCCATTCGCATCGACCCGCCGGCCGAAGGCGCCTGGGCGCGCAAGGCCCGCATGCTGGATCGCTATCGCTGGCGGGTGCTGCGCGAGCGCCACGCCTGGCCGGGTGCTGCACTGCGTTTCGGCCGCGAGGCGCTGCTCGACCTGATATTCGGCATACGGGCACACCTTGGCCTGTCGAAAGCCAGCCGTGAAAGCGAGTCCTGCGACTTCCTGCTGCTGCAGGGCGCGCCCAAGGTGATCCCGCTGCAGCGCAAGAAGCACCTGATTGCGGCCCTGCGCGGCGCCGGCCATCACCTGATCGAGATCGCCCAGGAAGATCCGCAGGCGGTCATCGCCGGACGCCTGCTGGCGCGCCCGCCGCAGCCGGTGCCGCTGCGCTATTTCGGCTACGCTGCCTACGCCGAATGGCTGGTCGAGCGCTACGACCCCCGGCTGCTGATCAACGACCGCAACGGCAGCCTGTGCAGCCCCTTCCTGCGCCTGTCGCTCAATCGTCGCGGTCGTCCGCTGGTGCATCTGGCCCACGCCACGACCCTGGAGAGCTCGCGTCGTCTGGGCATGACCGACTACGACTACTACTTCCTGTTCGGACAGAGTTCGCTGGATGCGCTGCGCGCCCGGGCCCTGCGCTTTGGCGACACTCAGGCGGTGCTGTCCGGCTCGCACATGATCGACCGCGCCTACGACCTGCTGCCGGCCGACGCGGCGCTGCGCACCCTGCTGATTCTGGGGGTCGGTCCCGACAAGGAGAAGGAGGAGGGCTACCGGCGCACCTATGCGCTGCTCGGAGACTGGGCCGCGGACAATCCGCAGTACCGGGTGCTGATCAAGGCCCATCCGCGCAGCAAGGTGCCCTTCTGGCAGGGGGCGGCCGCGCAGCACGCCCACATCGAGGTTCTGCCGGCCGGCTGCAGCCTGGCCGAGGCCCTCGGGCGGGCCAGCGTGGTGGTCAACATCATGTCCAACGCGGTGGTCGAGGCGGCTTTGGCGCAGCGGCCGGTCATCTATGTCAATGCCGGTGACGATCGGGACATCTTTGCCCAGGAACACTTTTTCGGTACGCGGATCGACTCCCTCGCAGCATTGACGGCGCGTGTGGCCTGGATTGAGCAACATTATCTTCCAAGCCTCGATAGGGCCCGGGAGTTCGCTGAATATCATCTGGCCCATGGTGTTCGTGGTACGGAACAAACCATCGAACTGCTTGGCCGCCTGTTGCGGACGGAACCGATCCCGTGCCAGGCACTTGACGGTTCCATTTCCTGAGCCGGGCCGAACCGAACTTTCAATCGAGGATTACACAGTGAGCTGGCCGTTTGACTTTGCCTGCGTCATCAATCTGGACAGCAGGCCGGACCGTTGGGCTCGCATGGAGGCGTCTTTGCGTGGCATGGAGGTGCAGGCCGAACGTTTTTCCGCAGTTTCCCTGCATCACTTGGGCGATGATCGGCCGCCCCAGGCGTTGCGGGACTTCCTGCTTCGCGTCGATGGCGAGGGGGCTGAGTTCGAGCACAAGTTGCTGGCGACCTGGGCCTGCATGCGCAGCCATCTCGGCGTGATCGCCCGGGCCAAGGAGAACGGCTGGCCGGCGGTGCTGATCATGGAGGATGACTGCGAGTTCGAACCCTACACCCGGGCCGTGCTCAAGCGTGTACAAGCCCAGCTGTTGGGACGGGAATGGGACATGCTGTACCTGGGCGGCACCTTCAAGAAGGGCGGGACGAAGCGGAAGGTCGCCGCGAATCTGCTCTCGGTTACGCGCGTGCGCCTGACGCATGCCTATATGGTCAAGGCGGAGCTCTACGAGCGGATTCTCGCCGAGGCCCCACAGTCGGGGCTGCCGCTCGACTGGTACTACTCCGAGGTGCTGCTGCCGAAGGTCAGGGGATTCATGGTGAGGCCCATCCTGGCGCGTCAGCGGCTCATGGACATGAGCGACATCGAGCAGGTGGCGCGCAAACCCAAGTTCAAAAGTCGCCAATTTCTGGAGCGTCTGCTTGCCAGGATTCGCTATGGAGCATTTTGAGAGGCTGGCTGCTCTCTCAAGTGCAAATATACAGGGCTCTTGTCGTCGTGCCCTTATGTCTGTTCTGCCTGCAGATTGGTAATATGTGCAAATTGTCGCGCTTCATGTTGGGCCGTCGCCAAGATGGATCTGACCCTGTCCGATAGGGGGGCCAGTCTCCAGCGCTTTCCGGTCGGCGCCGCCCCCTGCCGGGAGTTTTCTGCTCTGGCGGGAGAATTTGTACCGTGAACGGATGCCGGTGCTGAACACTTGCAGGATGTGGCTTACGGAATGCGAGCGTGAGGGCTGTTCATCTTGCCTGAAAAGAATCGATACCTTTCCATATTCTATCCGGGACCTCCCCCGGCAGACTCTCCCTGGGGCAGCGATGCTCCGGCTATGGAACGATCCCCCGTGACTCGGCGAATCGATGCAGGGTTTCGAGTCGGCCCTCGCGGCCATTGGAAGCATCCTTGCGACGAGCCATCCTGGCTGCTTGAGTGAATTAGAGGTTACGGGAAGTCATGTCCGATGCCGCCACGAGAAATATAAATGTCCTTCATGTCGCTTTTGGTGTGGACGAGAACTATCTGCACCCCATGGGCGTCACCATTACCTCGATCGCCGAGAACAATCCCGATCTGGATCTGGTGTTTCATGTTTTCATTTCCGAGATCTCCTCGGTCAGTCGTGGTCGTCTCGAGCAGTTGGAGAGCCTTTTCGGCAAGCCCGTACACATACACCTTGTCGATGAGCTGGTTGGTGTCAAAGACCCGGGGGCCGGCAAGGGGCAGGCCTACATTTCAAAGGCCGCCTATATCCGGCTTCTGATTCCCGAGGCGCTCAAGGGTGTCGCGGACAGAGTGCTTTATCTCGATGCGGATATTCTATGTGCTGGCGATATTTCCGAGTTGTTGCGGTTGGATATCGGCGACACGATTGCTGCAGTGGTTCGCGATGCCGGCTCCGAGTCCAAGCGAGCCGGGTTGACTCGGAAAGGGCAGGTATTGACTGATTATTTCAACTCCGGCGTTTTGTATATCGATATCCCCCGCTGGATAGCCGGCAAGGTGTCCGAAAGGGCGCTGGAGAAGATAGCCGACCCAGTCCTGAATCTTCGGTATTCCGATCAGGACGCTCTCAATATCGTACTCAACGGGAAGGTGCGATTCATCGACAGGGCTTGGAACTATCCGTACGGCCTGACCGGCAAGCTGAAAAAGGGTAGGGTTGGCATGGTCGTTTCCCCGGACACAAAGTTCGTTCATTTCATTGGACCGATGAAGCCTTGGCGCGGCTGGAATCCTCATCAATCGAAAGAGTTGTTTCTCAAGTACCAGGCTCTCTCGCCGTGGGCCGGGGAGCGCCTGGACGACGGTTTCACGCCCAGAGAGATCTATGTCTATTCGAGATTCATGTATCGGCTCATGTTCAGTCAGGGGCGCTGGCTACATGGGCTTGTCTGGTACGGGAGATTTCTGCACAGAAAGTATCTGGCGGGTTGAGCCCGATCCAGTGGAGTTATGAACCTCTTTGGGTTTCTGGTTCGAGATATGGCTTTAAAATGGCAAGCTGGCTTTGAAGATGAAAATATTGGTGACCGGCGGTGCCGGCTACATCGGTTCGCATGCGGTACTGGCCTTGCTGGAAGCCGGTTTCGAGGTTGTCGTGCTGGACAACCTATGCAACAGCTCGGCCGAGTCTCTGGCTCGGCTGGCCAGAATCTGTGGGAAGGCACCTGCATTCATCGAAGGCGATATTCGTGACGCCCGCTTGCTGGATGGACTTTTCGCCAATCATGGGATAACTGCCGTGCTGCATTTCGCCGGGCTCAAGGCCGTCGGGGAAAGCGTGCGCAATCCGCTGGAATACTACGAAAACAATGTGGCGGGCACTGTGCAGTTGTGCCAGGCCATGGCTCGTGCCGGTGTCTTTCGTCTGGTGTTCAGCTCCTCCGCGACTGTCTATGGACAGCCACATGAAAGATCGCTTTCCGAAGATTGTCCGACTGGTTCGCCGACCAGTCCTTATGGTCGTTCGAAGCTGATGGTCGAGGAGCTTCTGCGTGATCTGGCGGCTTCCGATCCGCGCTGGAGCATGGCGCTGCTGCGCTATTTCAATCCAGTGGGGGCGCATCGCAGCGGATTGATCGGGGAGGCTCCCTGCGGCACCCCCAACAACCTGTTGCCGTTCATCAGTCAAGTCGCCATCGGCAAGCTCAAAGAACTTGCCGTGTTTGGGGGGGATTATCCCACGCGGGATGGGACGGGGGTGCGCGACTATATCCATGTGGTTGACCTGGCTGAGGGGCACTTGAAGGCGCTGCAGGCGATTAGCCGCCAAGCAGGCTTGAAGGCTTGGAATCTCGGTACGGGCAAGGGTTGCAGCGTGCTGGAAATGATCCATGCTTTCGAGCAGGCCAGCGGTTGCGCCATCCCTTATCGCATAGTGGAACGCCGACCGGGAGATATCGCCGCGTGCTGGGCCGATCCCGTCAAGGCAGAGCGGGAGTTGGGCTGGAAGGCGCAAAGAAGTCTTTCCGACATGATGGTCGACACGTGGCGCTGGCAGTCGATGAACCCGCAAGGCTACGCACAGTAGTTCTTTTTTTTGCTCCTGTTACCGCCGAGAGGTTCCGAGCGGCGCTGTGCCTTGCGGTTCTCTCCGTGAAAGTTTCGAGCTTCCCATGACTCGGCTTTGATAGGGCTTGAATATGCCGTGATTGATATCACGATAGGGGCGTGGCCCCTATAGCATGTTCGCCTTCTTTCGAGGCAACAGCCTTTGGGGGCGGGGCAATCGCATGAAGAGGCAGGTGCAGCCGTTCACTCCCTCTCCCGCGCGCGGGAGAGGGCTGGGGAGAGGGAAAACAAGTCATCGCTACACATTTGCCCTCTCCCCCGGCCCCTCTCCCATGAATGCTGATGTGTGCACACAACTTTATGAAAACGCAATAAAAACAGTCAGTTAGCCTTCAATGCTGCTTTTGGTAAGCTGCTGTTTTTACGAGCAAATTTCACTTTTTGTGCATGCTTTAGCCCATGAATGGGGGAGGGGGGAAATCGTTCATGCGATTGCCCCTGCCTTTGGGTTGAATATGACGTCTATCATGTTGGTCATCGACCATTGCTTCGTGTGGGTTGCCGCTTGCGCGGGAAAGGATTTCTAGCCATCGAATGGAGTTGCAGTGATTTCTAGTCAACGCTTGGCCCTGGCGTCCAGGTTCCCGAATGTCTGGTCATATGTTCTGGTGGCTGGTCTGTTCGTACAGGTAGCGGGTCTGCTGTTCAACAACGATGGCAGTCGTTATGCCACCCAGACATATCTACTGCTGTTCGTTCCCTCACTGTTTCTATTGCTGTACAGACGCCTGTCCTTGGTTACTTGGCGACAGCCGCCGGGGGGTATTCTGCTCGGGCTGTTCGCCTGGGTGATGCTCAGCGGCTGGCTGAACCCGGGCTCCGGCAATGAGCCTTCCCATTGGTTCAAGATCGTCCTCCTGGCCCTCCTTTATGTGTTTGCCGTGGCCAGCCTGGTCAGGCATCCGCGGATCTTCACCGGATTGTTGGTCGCCGCCGTGGCCATTGCGGCGGCCTTTGCCTGGCTGACGCTCTACTACCAGTTCGGCGTACTGGACAAGCCGCTGGACTACCAGGCCATGCGTTTCCATGGCCGCTTGAGCGAGTTGGGCTGGAACGGCTTTGCGGACTTGGATCACCCTATTGTCGCCGGCCTGTACTACGGCATCTTCGCGGTGCTGGCGACCGGGCTTCTAGTCGGCCTCCCGGTTCGGCCCTGGCAGGCTGCTCTGCTGGTTCTGGGCATGCTGGGGCTGCTTGCCTACATTCTGCTCACCTTCTCCCGCGGCGCGTGGTTTGCCACGGCGGCGGGCGCTTTCGTCATGCTCCTGCTGTTTCCCAATATCAAGTCGAAGATCCTGCTGGGTGGCGGTGTCCTGCTGCTGCTGGTCGCGCTCTTCCTGTTCTGGCCAGAAATCCAGCACGAGCGTCAGGTGGGATTGAGTAATCGCGAGCCGATCTGGGCGAGTTGGGGGGAGCGCTTTCCCACGTTCTGGCTGATGGGGGCGGGCGCCGGGGCGGACTTCGACTTCAAGTTTCCTCCGCCCGCCAACTGGAGCGTCAAGCACGCCCATAGCCTCTATCTGCAGTTCTGGTACGAATACGGCCTGCCGGGCATCCTGCTACTCGTCGCGTTGCTGTCGAGTCTGCTCTGGAAAGGCTGGACATGCCGGGCAGAGCCCTTGGCGCGGCTGGGGCTGGCGCTGCTGGCGTTTGCCATCGTAGCGATGGTTTCAGACATCTATGCCATCCTCCATCGCCCCAGCCCCCACTGGGTGGTGTTCTGGTTCCCGGTCGGCATCCTGCTGGGCGTGCAACGCCCGCAGTCTGGGAGCGAGGCGGCCTGAACCCCGCCCGCGAGATCAGGCAGCGCCCGCTGCTGCGGCGACGGGGCGCTATTTCGGTTTGCCGGGCGCGTCGAGTGTGGAGGAGGTGGGCTGGCGATAAAGCTCACACAGTGCGTCAAGGGGAAAGCCCGTCAGCTGGCGCCGTTCCAGATAGTGGCGCAGATGACTGAGGTTGCGCTTCACCTGCCAGGTATTGAGCGCGCCTTGCCGGCAGCGCAGATCGAGGATGTCGATCAGGCCGAACTGGCCGTCGGGCATCCGAATGATGTTGCCCAGGTGCAGGGAGCGGAAGTAAACCCCCAGTTCGTGCAGGTGACGGATGAAGTCCGCCAGGGCCGGCAGCAGTTCGGCGATCTTCTGCGGCTCCTGGCGGTACAGCTGCTCCACGGACTTTCCCGGAAGCGGCCGATAGAGACAGGCGCTCAGGCCCGCCTTGCGGTCTAGCCAGAATGTTTCGATGACCTGTGGCGTCCGGATGCCTCGCTGTCCGAGCTGCTCGGCGTTGCGAGAGAAGCGCCGGGCGGCGGGCTGCAGGCGGGCGAGCAGGGGATGGCGGCGGGTATGGAAGATCTTGAGGAAGCGGCCGTCGTCCAGGGCCACGACCTTGGGGCCGCGCCCGTCCTTTTCCAGGACCCGGCCGTTTCCCAGCCATTTTTCCAGCTCCTGCGCTGATACAATCCGCATCCTGTTCCTCAATCGATGTTCGAGGCTCGCCGTATGGCCAACCCTGTCCAGCAATCCAGCCTGAAAGTCTATCTGCGGTTGCTGAGGTACGTCCTGCCCTATACGAGGGCTTTTGCCTTCAGCATCTTGGGGTTCCTGCTGTTCGCCTCGAGCCAGCCGATGCTGGCGGAGATGCTCAAGTACTTCCTGGATGGCCTGGAGGGTTCCGGCGAGGCCATGTTGCTGGGTATCCCGCTGCTCTATGGCGTGCCCTTGCTGATTGTACTCATTGCCCTCTACCAGGGCATAGGCTCCTTCCTCGGCAACTACTACCTGGCCAAGGTCGCACGCGGCGTGGTGCACGACCTGCGCTGCGCCCTGTTCGACAACCTGCTGACCCTGCCCAACCGCTATTTCGACACCCACAACTCCGGCCACCTGATCTCCCGGATCACCTACAACGTGACCATGGTGACGGGCGCGGCGACCGATGCGATCAAGGTGGTGATCCGCGAGGGGCTCACCGTTGTTTTCCTGTTCGGCTACCTGCTCCTCAGCAACTGGAAGCTGACCCTGCTGCTGCTGGTGCTGCTGCCGATCATCGCGCTGATGGTGACCGCGGCCAGCAAGCGCTTTCGCAAGCAGAGCCGGAAGATCCAGGACGCGATGGGCGATGTCACCCATGTCGCCTCGGAAACCATCCAGGGCTACCGGGTGGTCCGCAGCTTCGGCGGCGAGTCATACGAGCAGACGCGCTTCCACAAGGCCAGCGCCCTCAACATGAACCGCAGCCTGAGCATGACCCGCACCCAGGCGGTCTACACGCCACTGCTGCAACTGGTCATCTACAGCGGCATGGCCGTGCTGATGTACATGGTGCTTTACTTGCGCGGCGATGCCTCGGCGGGCGATCTGATCGCCTACATCACCGCGGCCGGCATGCTGCCCAAGCCGATCCGCCAGCTGTCCGAAGTCAGCGCCACCATCCAGAAGGGTCTGGCGGCGGCCGACAGCATCTTCGCCCAGCTCGACGAGGAGCCCGAAGTCGATCAGGGCGGCATCGAGCGCGAGCGGATTGGTGGCCGTCTCGAGGTGCGCAACCTGAGCTTCAGCTATCCCGGCAGCGACCGGGCGGTGCTCGATGACATCAGTTTCTCCATCGAGCCTGGGCAGATGGTCGCCCTGGTCGGGCGCTCCGGCAGCGGCAAGTCGACCTTGGTCAACCTGATTCCGCGCTTCTATCAGCACCGGGACGGGCAGATCCTGCTCGACGGCGTCGCGGTCGAGGACTACAGCCTGCGCAATCTGCGCCAGCATATTGCTCTGGTGACTCAGCAGGTGACCCTGTTCAACGACACCGTGGCCAACAACATTGCTTATGGCGACCTGGCCGGCGCACCGCGCGAGGCCATCAAGCAGGCCGCCGAAGCCGCCTACGCCCGGGAGTTCGTCGACAGGCTGCCGCAGGGCTTCGATACCGAGGTGGGTGAGAACGGCGTGACCCTCTCCGGCGGTCAGCGCCAGCGCCTGGCGATCGCCCGGGCACTGCTCAAGGATGCGCCGCTGTTGATCCTCGACGAGGCCACCTCGGCGCTGGACACCGAGTCCGAGCGGCATATCCAGGCTGCCCTGGATCATGTCATGCAAGGGCGGACTACGCTGGTCATCGCCCATCGGCTGTCGACCATCGAGAAGGCCGACCTGATCCTGGTGATGGACGATGGACACATCGTCGAGCGAGGAACCCATTCCGAGCTGCTGGCGCTCGGTGGGTACTATGCACGTCTGCATGCCAAACACTTCAAGGAAACCGATGAAATGCTTTTTGTAACAGGGGACGCCTGATGCTTCAGTTGTTGCGTGGCTGGCGTGAGCGCGGTTGGAGCGTCATCGACCAGGCGGCCTATGCCGAGGCCTGGAGCCGCCATGGGGGCAGTGTGGCGACCCATCCCCTCTTCGTCGACCGGCTGTCCGCGCTGGCCGGCATTCCCGTCCGCTACCTGGGCTGGGTTCGTGACGGCGAGCTGCTGGCGGCCGTACCCTGTTGGGGGCGCCATCTGGCCCTGGCCAAGGAGGTGTTGAAGCAATCCGGCAAGCGCCGGCTGTTCGACCTGGGCAATGCCGAGGTGATCCTGCCGATCGCCGAGAACGTCAGCGTACCGGTGCGCCAGCAGATGAGCTATATCTCCGAGCTGAACCACGGGCGCATCGCGACCCTGCACGAACAGCCCGAACAGCTGGCGATGGCCCGTCCGCCGGAGAACTACAAGGGCCGCTACCGCTACAACCTGCGCCGCGACCTGCGCCTGCTACAGGAGGCCGGTGGTCGGCTGCGGCCGATTGGCGAGCTTGCGCCCGCCGAGCGTGCCGCGATCTACTCGGAGCTGTTCGAGCGCCGCTGGCAGTTCGAAGTACCGGGCAAGGCCAGGCTAGCCGAGGTATTCGAGCTGCTCAACGACTACATGGTCGGCATGGTGGTGTTTCTCGAGGAGCGGCCCATCGCGATCCAGATTCTCTACCGGGTCGAATCGCCCAAGTGGGTCTCCTATGAGTACATCAACGGCGGCTTCGACCCCGACTGCGACAAGCTGGCCCCCGGTAGCGTGCTTACCTTCGTCAACACCCAGGACGCCTGGGCCGAGGCGCGGGCCAAGGACAAGCAGCTGCGCTATTCCTTCGGCCGTGCCGATCGCGAGTACAAGGATCTCTGGTGCCACCGGGTACCGGTCTATCAGGTCTGACGCCATGACAGCCCGCAAGCAACAGTTGCTGAAGCGACATCGTCGGCACAAGCGTCTCTTCATGCTGGTCGCCCTGGTGGCACTGGCCCTGCTCGGCCTGCTGGTCGCCTGGTGGCTGGTGCCGCTGTTGCTGGTGCTGGGCTGGATCGCTCACGAGGCCTGGTTCGCCGACCATCTATTCTATCGCCCGCAGGACGATTACCTCTATGCCTTCCCGCCGGATGCCCTGGCTCTGCCGGCGCGTCTGGAGGAGGGCAGGGTGCTGCTGGAAGGCGATATCGGCGCGGCCGAGACCCTGATCCTCGAGGTGCGTGTCAGCGCCGGCTGGCTCGGACGGCTGTTCGATCCGCAGGTGTGGATCGGCGACGACCGCCAAGACTTCGAGCGCGGCGTGGACGGGCTGCGCTACCTGAACCTGTCCGGCCAGCAGGAGGCGCTGCGCGCCGGGCGTTTGCGCATTCGCGGGCGCTTCTGCACCCTGGCCGGCAGCGCTACCCTGCATACGCTGGTCAATCCGGACTATGCGGGGCGGCGCCTGCTGGTCGTTGCCCCCCATGCCGACGATGCCGAGCTGGCGGCCTTCGGCCTGTACAGCCGGGCGCGGGACGCCGCCATCGTCACCCTGACCCAGGGTGAGATCGAGGCACAGAACTACCAGAGCCTCGGCCTCGACCTGGTCGCCGCGGCGCGCCTGAAGGGTCGCCTGCGCAGCTGGGACAGTCTGGCGGTGCCGCTGTGGGGCGGGGTGGCGCAGAGCCGTTGTGCGCAGCTCGGCTATTACTGCCTGCAGTTGTCGGCCATGGCCGCCGAGCCGCAGCAGCCATTCGGCTCGCGGGAGTCCGGCGAGACGGATATCCGCAGCGTGCGCCGGCACAATCCGTTGACTTTGCCCGGCGATGCCGACGGTGCTTCCACCTGGCGCAACCTGGTCGCTGACCTGCGCGCGCTGCTTGAGCACTTCCGCCCCGAGGTGGTGGTGACGCCGCATCCCGAACTGGATCCTCATGCCGATCATGTGGCCGCCACCCGCGCCCTGCTCGAAGCCGCCAGCGGCAGCGCCTGGCGGCCGGAAACCCTGCTGCTCTACGCCAATCACCTGCATGATAACGACCGCTGGCCGATGGGCCCGGCCGAAGGTGGCATCGCCCTGCCGCCGGCCATCGAGCCGCTGCCGGCCGATGGCTTGTGGAGCCCGCTCCTGAGTGCCGAGACCCGTCTGGATAAGGCTGCGGCGCTGGCCATGCAGCACGACCTGCAGGCGCCGCTGCCACTGAAGAAGCGCCTGCGCCGCCGGATCCAGCAGCTCCTTGCCGGGCGCCGCTGGCCGGCCACCGGGGCCGACGAGTTCTTCCGCAAGGCGGTGCGGCGGCACGAGCTGTTCTGGGTGCGTTCCTGCACGGCCGCCGTAGCGGACAGTTGCGCCCATGGCCTGGAGCAGGCAGCCAGCTAGACAGCGCATGCTATGATCGCCGCCGATTTTCATACTCCCGTGGAGACTCCATGAAGCTGTCCATGCCCCGTTTCGAGCGCTCTCCCGTGCTGGTGGTCGGCGATGTCATGCTCGACCGCTACTGGCATGGCTGCACCACGCGGATTTCCCCGGAGGCGCCGGTGCCGGTGGTCAAGGTCGAACAGATGGAGGACCGCCCCGGCGGGGCGGCCAACGTCGCGCTGAACATCGCCGCGCTGGGGGGCTCGGCCACCCTGGTCGGGGTGACCGGCGCCGACGAGGCGGCCGACAGCCTGACCCAGAGCCTGGCGTCGGCCGGCGTGAACGTGCATTTCCAGCGCATCGCCAGCCAGCCGACCATCGTCAAGCTCAGGGTGTTGAGCCGCCATCAGCAGCTGCTGCGCATGGACTTCGAGCAGCCCTTCGCCACCGACGCCGCGGCCCTGGCCGCCGAGGTCGAGGGCCTGCTCGATGGGGTCCGGGTGCTGGTGCTCTCCGACTACGGCAAGGGTGCGTTGCAGAATCATCAGGTACTGATCCAGGCGGCGCGCGCCCGTGGCATTCCGGTGCTGGCCGATCCCAAGGGCAAGGACTTCACCATCTACCGCGGCGCCGATCTGATCACCCCGAACCTGGCCGAGTTCGAGAATATCGTCGGTCGCTGCGCCGACGAGGCCGAGCTGGTGGCCCGGGGCGCCCGGCTGATGGCCGAACTCGAACTCGGCGCGCTGCTGGTGACCCGCGGCGAGCACGGCATGACCCTGCTGCGCCCCGGCCATCCGGCGCTGCACCTGCCGGCGCGGGCGCGCGAGGTGTTCGACGTCACCGGTGCCGGCGACACTGTGATCTCCACCCTGGCTGCGGCGCTGGCCGCCGGCGAGGAGCTGCCGCAGGCGGTGGCGCTGGCCAACCTGGCGGCCGGCATCGTGGTCGGCAAGCTGGGCACCGCGGCGATCAGCGCCCCCGAGCTGCGCCGCGCGGTGCAGCGCGAGCAGGGCTCGGAGCGCGGCGTGCTGGGCCTCGAGCAGCTCCTGCTAGCCATCGAGGACGCCCGCGCCCAGGGCGAGAAGATCGTCTTCACCAATGGCTGCTTCGATATCCTCCACGCCGGCCACGTCACCTACCTGGAGCAGGCCCGCGCCCAGGGCGACCGGCTGATCGTGGCGGTCAACGACGATGCCTCGGTGACCCGTCTGAAGGGGCCGGGCCGGCCGATCAACACGGTGGACCGGCGCATGGCGGTGCTCGCCGGCCTCGGTGCGGTGGACTGGGTGGTGAGCTTCGCCGAGGACACCCCCGAGCGCCTGCTCGAGCAGATCCGACCGGAGGTGCTGGTCAAGGGCGGCGACTACGGCGTCGACCAAGTGGTCGGCGCCGACATCGTCCGCTCCCATGGCGGCAAGGTGAAGGTGCTGGGGCTGGTGGAGAACAGCTCCACCACCGGCATCGTCGAGAAGATCCGTCGGCAGCGCTAAACGTAGAAAATCCATTTTCTCGAATAGCGGTTTGCGACCGAGCGATTGCTCCGCTTCGCCTGGTATTGCGATCCGCAAGTTCTTGTTGGGGGGAGGGTTGGATAGCGTTTTTGCTTCGGCTGTCGGGCTAATGAGTTTCGCTGCGGTATCAATGGATTGCGCGCTTGGGCTGTGATGGCCGTGGTGATGTATCACTTCGCTATTGCTGGTTTCGATGGCAGTTTTGTCGGAGTCGATGTGTTCTTCATTATTTCCGTTCTGATGACCGGCATCATCAGCAATGGTCTCAGCGTGGCGATTTTTCCCTCTGGTGTTTCTACCTGGCCCGTGTCCGGCGGATTCTCCCGGCCCTGAACGTGCAGGCGGCGGTGCTGCTGGCGGTCGGCTGGTTCGTCCTGATGTCCAGGGAGTATGAGACTCTCGGCGGGAATGTGCGGCGAACCCTATTTTTTGCATCCAACCTGCGTTTCCTGCAGGAGTCCGGCTATTTCGATGGCGACGCCCATGAGAAGTGGCTTCTGCATAGCTGGTCGCTATCCTTGGAGTGACAGTTCTATCTCCTGCTGCCCGCACTACTGCTAGCCGTCTGGCGGTTTTTGCCGGGTTGGCGGGCAATCACCCTGGCTCATGTCCTGTGCTGGTCGTCGGCCTGGCCTATTGCGAGCAGTTGGACAATCCGGCCTGGGCTCTGTCGAGTCTGTTCGCAACCCTGCTGCTGGGACAGCTTTCTCATGCCTTGATCAAAGTGCCGGCGCGGCTTGCACAGGTTGCCGCCTCGATGGGCGGCCGCCGCTGTAGTGCTGGCAGCCCGGTGGCGCTGGTAGCCCATGCGGTTCGACTCGATGGCTTCCCGGGACGCCGGCCCGCGGCTGTGGGTGAAGTCGAAGCGCAAACGAACAATCGCAATCCCAGGCAGGATGAATGTTTGGACAAGGGGGCCGCTTGTATCTTCGGTGGCGACTTGATCAAGGCGCTGATAATGGGCGACAGTCATGCGGATGCGCTGGTCACGGCAGCGCAGGCTGCTCTGTTCGATCCGCAGCAAGGCCTTTATTCCTGATTCGGTCCATCCCCGAGAGGGGGATAGATGTGCCTCATGCCATGGCCAAGGCAATGCTGATGGGTGCCCAAAGGGAAATCTCGATCACAATGGCGGACTACCGCAAGCGTCATGCCTTCGTCTGGAGCATCCAGGATGAAGCACGCGAGCGATGTGGCGCCCAGATTCTTGATCCCTTGCCCTATCTATGCAATGACGAGGCCTGTCACGGCAGCAAGGATGGCCGTCCGCTTTATGCGGACGACGATCATTTGAACGAATTCGGCAACCGCCTGCTGGTGCCGATGTTCGCCGAGGTTTTTGCGTTCATGCTGCGCCCAGGCAAGGCTCTGGCACACCTGTGGGAAGAGGCTGCCCCGTAAGGGCCTGGCGCGCACTCGGCGGCCAACTCCGGTCGGGGCGCTCCTGCCCTCTCAGCCCAGCGCTCCGCTGCGCTGTGGGGTCGGCCTGGCGACGTCCCGCGCTGGGGTATCCCACAGGGCCTGCCAGTCGCGCCAGCTGATCCGCTCGTCGTGCACCACCCAGCCGTCCTGCGGGGCGAAGCTTTCGGCCAGCCACAGGTCGCGGGTGGCGACCGGACGCAGGAAGCCCTGCTGCAGGGTGTAGAGTTCGTCCGCCGGGCGCCGGTCCTGGTCGAAGGGCAGCAGGTAGAGGTCCGGGCTGTCGTGGTCGATGCGGGCGATCAGGGTGCCTTCCTCCAGGCATTCGTCGGCGTGCAGCAGGCTGAGCTGGTGCAGGTTCTCTGGTATTTCCAGGCGCATGTCGTAGACCAGTTGCAGCGAGGCAGTGGGCAGGTGCACGTAGGCCCGCGGGCGCTCCAGCAGGGGCATGTTGCCGCAATACACCGGACGGGCCGCGCCGGACAGCGGGCTCAGGCGAAAGCGGGAGTTGTCGCAGTAATTCAGGGCGCTCTCATAGGGGGTCGGCAGCCAGGTGTCGCCGAAGCGTCCGGTCATCCAGCATTTCGGGGTCTGCAGCAGGCATTCCTCGGCGACCTCCTGGATCGCC
Source organism: Azotobacter armeniacus (assembly GCF_054779355.1). Lineage (NCBI taxonomy): Bacteria > Pseudomonadati > Pseudomonadota > Gammaproteobacteria > Pseudomonadales > Pseudomonadaceae > Azotobacter > Azotobacter armeniacus. The sequence goes on along the minus strand of NZ_BAAGYK010000001.1, from coordinate 12,181 downwards.
GTGAGCAGTGGCAGGTTCAGTTCGTGGGCCGGCACATAGCCGGAGATCGGCTTGAGCACCACGTCACCGCGATCCTGGCGCTGCTGGCGCACCAGAATCCAGTAGTCGCGGCCCTGCCAAGTCAGGGTCAGGCGCACGGAAACCCCCAGATTGGCCAGCTCCAGGGCGAAGCGCTGGCTGTTGGTGACCTCGACCGGGCGGCGCCGTTCGAGCATCTGGCTGAAGTTCAGCGGCTGGCCGAGAGCCTGGTAGCTGAGTCCTTCGGGGGCAGCTTCCACGAACAAGGGAAGAGTCTTGAAGGCGCGAGGATTGCGCTTGGCAATGATGGTGGACATGGCGGCTCCTTAGTCCCGGGCCGGCCGCGGTGGCGGCCCGTTATTGTCTTTGTTGGCGGATAACGGCTGCAGCTGTCGAGACATTATGCAACAGATGCAGCGGGTTGATGGTTCCGACGATCGCGCTGCCGACGCCGGGGTGGTGGAACAGCAGCTCGAAGCTGGCGCGAACCGGGTCGATGCCGCTTTCCAGGCAGGCATGGCCGCTGGCCAGGGCCTTTTTGACGAGGATGCCCTTGCCGTGGGCGGCGGCGTAGTCGGCCACCGGCCGTTCGCGCTGGTCGTTGAGGTTCAAGGTGATCATGGCGCAGTCGCCTTCCGCGAGGGCCAGCAGGCCGCCCTCGACGGTTTTGCCGGAAAGGCCGAAAGCGCGGATCTTGCCCTCGCGCTTGAGCTCGGCGAGGGTCTGGTAGACGCCGCTGTCGCGCAGGATGGCGACGTCGTTGCCGTCCGAGTGCACCAGGACCAGGTCGATGTGCCCGGTTTCCAGGCGCTTCAGGCTGCGCTCGACGGAGAAGCGGGTGTGCGCCGCGGAGAAGTCGAAGCGCGACTGGCCGTTCTCGAACTCCTCGCCGACCTTGCTGACGATCACCCAGGCGTCGCGCTGGCCGCGCAGCAGCGGGCCGAGGCGCTCCTCGCTGACCCCGTAGGCCGGCGCGGTGTCGATCAGGTTGATGCCCAGCTCGCGGGCCAGGGCGAGCAGCTGGCGGGCCTCGGCGTCGCCCGGAATGCGAAAGCCCGTCGGGTACTTCACGCCCTGGTCGCGGCCCAGCTTGACGGTGCCCAGGCCCAGCGGCGAGACCGTCAGGCCGGTGCTGCCCAGCGGGCGGTGCAGGTCGTGGAGGATATCGAGGCTCACGGCAGCAACTCCTCCCAAACCGGTTGCGCCAGCGGCGGGCAGGGCAGGGCCGGCAGCGGCGGATGCGCCGCCGGACGCACGGCGTCCCGCTTGAGGCTGGCGAAGACCCGGTCGGTCAGGTCAGGGGCCAGGGCCAGCTTGGTCGGCCAGCCGATCAGCAGGCGGCCCTGTTCGGCGAGAAAGGCATTGTCCGGTCGCGCCAGGGCCGATTGCGCCGGCTCGGCGCGGTCCACCCGCAGGGTCGCCCAGCGCGCCTGGCCGAGGTCGACCCAGGGCAGCAGTTCGTTCAGTTCGTGGCGGGCCATGGCAATCTGCTGCGCCTCGTCGCGGGCCACGCCCTCGGCCTCGGCCAGGTCGCCGCCCAGGTACCAGACCCACTGGCCGTCGGCGGCGGGGTGGCTGGTGACGGTCAGCCGCGGCTTCGGTCCGCTACCCAGGCAGTGGGCGTAGAGCGGCTTGAGGGTCGGCGCCTTGAGCATGACCATGTGCAGCGGGCGCCGCTGCATGGCCGGCTGATTCAGCTCGAGGGTAGCCAGCAGCGCGGCATTGCCGGCGCCGGCGCAGAAGACGATGCGCTGGGCGTGGATCTCCCGGCCGTCGACGATCAGGCCGCTCAGCTCGCCCGCCTCGCGCAGCGGGACGATCTCCCGGGCGGCCAGCAGGCCCGCGCCGGCCAGTTCGGCGAGGCGGCCGATCAGGCTGGGCACGTCCAGCACCAGTTCGTTCAGGCGATAGACATTGCCGCGGAAGGCCGGGTGTTGCAGCGCTGCGGGCAGAGCGTCGCCCTTCACCGGGTCGACCCGCGCTCGCACTGCCTTGCTGGCAAAGAAGCTGGTCAGCTTGCCGGCCAGGGTGCCGGGCGACCACAGGTAATGGGCGTCGGACAGCAGGCGCACGCCGGAGAGGTCCAGCTCGCCGTCGCCGGCCAGCGCCTCGCGCCAGCGCCTCGGCATGTCGGCGATGGCCTCGGAGGCGCCGGTCAGCGCGCCGTGCAGGGCGTATTTGGTGCCGCCGTGGATGATCCCCTGCGACTTGACGCTTTGTTCGCCGCCGAGGCTGGCGCTTTCCACCAGCAGGGTGGCGTAGCCGGCCTGGCGCAGGCGGGCGCTCAGCCAGAGGCCGGCGATACCGCCGCCGACGATCAGAACGTCAGTGCTCAGGGCTGGGAACATGGCAGGCCTCGTTGAGTAAAAGAGTCGGATTATAACCGCTGACTCTAGATCGTGGGCCTTGGCAACCCGATGTGCAGGGCAATCGCATGAAGGGGCAGGTGCAGCCGTTCACGCCCTCTCCCGTGTGCGGGAGAGGGCTGAGGAGAGGGAGAGCAGGCCATTGCTGCTCATTTGCCCTCTCCCCCGCCCATGAATGGGAGAGGGGAGAAAGTCGTTCATGCGATTGCCCTGCTCAATGTGCTTACGGCTAGACCATAGGAGATAAATCGGCACCGGTTTATTGATCTTGGTCAGCATAAAGCATGCCATTCGTCGGTTTCTTTCTTGACGAGTCGGTCACGGAATTTGTCACGCAGCCCCGCCGATGCCGCGAATCTTGCAACTGGCAGGCGCTTTGTTAAGTTAAGCTGCGCCGCCATGAATCGAGCCCTCTATACTTTGCTGCTGCATCTTGCCCTTCCGCTGATCCTTTTGCGCCTGGCGTGGCGGGCTTGGCGCGCGCCGGCTTATGCGCGGCGCGTCGGCGAGCGCTTTGCCCTAGGCCTGCCGGCCCTTCGGCCGGGGGGCATCTGGGTGCATGCGGTATCGGTGGGCGAGAGCATCGCCGCTGAGCCGCTGATCCGCGCCCTGCAGGCACGCCATCCGGAGCTGCCGCTCACCGTCACTTGCATGACGCCGACCGGCTCCGAACGCATCCGTGCGCTGTTCGGCGACAGCGTGCAGCACTGCTATCTGCCCTACGACCTGCCTTGGGCGGCGGCACGCTTTCTCGACCGGCTGCAGCCGTGCCTCGCAGTGATCATGGAAACCGAGCTGTGGCCCAACCATGTGCACCAGTGCGCGCGGCGCGGCATTCCGGTGGCGTTGGCCAACGGCCGGCTGTCCGAACGCTCGGCGCGTGGCTACGGGCGCTTCGCCCGGCTGACTGGCCCAATGCTTGCCGAGATGAGTTGGCTGGCGGTGCAGAGCGACACCGAGGCGGATCGTTTCCGGGCGCTGGGCGCCGGCAGCGCAGCGGTGACGGTGACCGGCTCGATCAAGTTCGACCTGGCCGTCGACCCGCAGCTGCCTGCGCGGGCGGCGGCGCTGCGCGGGCAATGGGAGGCGGCGCAGCGGCCGGTGTGGATTGCCGCCAGCACCCACGCAGGGGAGGACGAGGTCGTCCTGGCCGCCCACCGCCAGCTGCTGGCGCGCTTTCCCGGGGCGCTCCTGATCCTGGTGCCGCGCCATCCGGAGCGTTTCGCACCGGTCTTCGAGCTGTGTCGCCGCGAGGGCTTCGCTACAGTACGGCGCTCCGCTGACCAGGCGGTCGAGGCGCAGAGCGCGGTGCTGCTCGGCGACACCATGGGTGAGCTGCTGTTTCTCTACGCCCTGGCCGACTGCGCCTTCGTTGGCGGCAGTTTGGTGCCCAGCGGCGGGCATAACCTGCTGGAGCCGGCGGCGCTGGGCAAGCCGTTGCTGAGCGGGCCGCACCTATTCAATTTCCTCGACATCGCCGCGCGGCTCGGCGAGGCCGGTGCCCTGCGCGAAGTGACCGACGCCGGGTCGCTGGCCACGGCGGTCGGCGAGTTCTGGATCGAGCCGGCGAGCGCCGGGCTGGCCGGCGCGGCGGGGCGGGCGGTGCTCGAGGCCAACCAGGGCGCGCTGGCGCGGCTGCTGGAGGGGCTGGAGCGCCTGCTGGCTAGGCGCTAGCCGCGCTTTCCGACGAGGAGGCATTTGCCGGTTGGTGTTCTTCGCGCGTCTTGTTTAGACTCAGCCGGTACTTGTCGGGGTGCCCCAGCGGGGGCTGAGATCGGCGCGAGCCGGATCCCGTTGAACCTGATCAGGGTGAAACCTGCGTAGGGAACAAGATGTCCTCGCCGTTCGGCGGGGGCCTCTCCATTCCTCGGCATGCCCGCGCCCGCCCTGATCGACTCCGACAATCCATGCCCCGGACGAAGTGGAGTGCCTTGATGAGCGTGACAGAACAACAGAAGAACCTGAGTGAATCAGCCCAGGTCGACCAGCAGTCCGTACAGCCCTTCCCGCGCTCGCGGAAGATCTACGTGTCCGGCTCGCGCCCGGATATCCATGTGCCGATGCGCGAAATCAGCCTGGACGTGACCCCCACCGCCTTCGGCGGCGAGATCAATGCCCCGGTGCTGGTCTACGATACCTCCGGCCCCTACACCGATCCCAGTGTGCGGATCGACGTGCGCCAAGGCCTGGCGGATGTGCGCTCGGCCTGGATCGCCGACCGCGGCGATACTGAACTGCTCACTGGCCTCAGCTCGCGCTTCGGCCAGGAGCGTCTGGCCGATCCCGAGCTGGCCGCCATGCGCTTCGCCCACGTGCGCAACCCCCGTCGCGCCAAGACGGGGCACAATGTCACCCAGATGCACTACGCGAAGAAGGGCATCATTACTCCCGAGATGGAATACGTCGCTATCCGCGAGAACATGAGGCTGGCCGAGGCGCGTGCCGCCGGCCTGCTCGCTGAGCAGCATCCGGGGCAGAGCTTCGGCGCGGCTATCCCGAAGGAAATCACCCCCGAGTTCGTCCGCCAGGAAATCGCTCGCGGCCGCGCCATCATCCCGGCCAACATCAATCACGTGGAGCTGGAGCCGATGATCATCGGCCGCAATTTCCTGGTGAAGATCAACGGCAACATCGGCAACTCGGCACTGGGCTCCTCGATCGAAGAGGAAGTGGCCAAGCTGACCTGGGGTATCCGCTGGGGCTCGGACACCGTCATGGACCTGTCCACCGGCAAGCACATCCACGAGACCCGCGAGTGGATCATCCGCAACTCGCCGGTGCCGATCGGCACGGTGCCGATCTACCAGGCGCTGGAGAAGGTCGGCGGCATCGCCGAGGACCTGACCTGGGAGCTGTTCCGCGACACACTGATCGAGCAGGCCGAGCAGGGCGTGGACTACTTCACCATCCACGCCGGCGTGCTGCTGCGCTATGTGCCACTGACCGCCAAGCGCGTCACCGGCATCGTCAGCCGTGGCGGCTCGATTATGGCCAAGTGGTGCCTGGCCCATCACCAGGAGAATTTCCTCTACACCCATTTCGAGGAAATCTGCGAGATCATGAAGGCCTACGACGTCGCCTTCTCGCTGGGCGACGGCCTGCGTCCGGGCTCGATCGCCGACGCCAACGACGCCGCACAGTTCGGCGAGCTGGAAACCCTCGGTGAGCTGACCAAGGTCGCCTGGAAGCACGACGTGCAGACCATGATCGAAGGCCCCGGCCATGTGCCGATGCACATGATCAAGGAGAACATGGACAAGCAGCTGGAATGCTGCGACGAGGCGCCGTTCTACACCCTAGGCCCGCTGACCACAGACATAGCCCCCGGCTACGACCACATCACCTCGGGCATCGGCGCGGCGATGATCGGCTGGTTCGGCTGCGCCATGCTCTGCTACGTGACGCCCAAGGAGCACCTCGGCCTGCCGAACAAGGACGACGTGAAGACCGGCATCATCACCTACAAGATCGCTGCCCATGCCGCCGACCTCGCCAAGGGGCATCCGGGTGCGCAAGTCCGCGACAATGCCCTGTCCAAGGCGCGCTTCGAGTTCCGCTGGGAGGACCAGTTCAACCTCGGCCTGGATCCGGACACTGCGCGCAGCTATCACGATGAGACCCTGCCCAAAGACTCGGCCAAGGTGGCGCACTTCTGCTCCATGTGCGGGCCGAAGTTCTGCTCGATGAAGATTACCCAGGAAGTGCGCGACTATGCCGCCGAGCACGGGCTATCCGAGGAAAGCCAGGCCATCGAGGCCGGCTTCAAGGAGCAGGCCGAGCGCTTTAAGGGGCAGGGTTCGGTGATCTACAAGCAAGTGTGAAGCTGGCGTCCGCGGCGGCGCTTCTCACTCCATCCCTCCCTCCGCTGGGGCTAAAGCATGCACAAAAAGTGAAATTTGCTCGTAAAAACAGCAGCTTACCAAAAGTGGCATTGAAGGCTAACTGACTGTTTTTATTGCGTTTTCATAAAATTGTGTGCACACATTAGCCCCGCTGGGGAGAGGGTGCCGGAAGCCTACTTCCCGCCCCGCGGGAAGTATTCCGGCCTGAGGATGCCGTTGAGCTGCGGGTAGGGTACCACCAGCAGCGGGTGGCCGATGGCGTAGGGAGCGATGCGGTAGGTGTCATACATCAGCAGCACGCCGACCCGGGCCAAGCCGATGTGGCGGGTCTGCTGAAACGGCCAGGTGCTGGCGAATTCCGCATCGTCGCCAACGTCCTGGACCGCCAGCCAGCGCTGGTGGGCCTGTCTGGCCTTCTCCCAGAAAGCCTCCTCCTGACCCGGTAGCAGCAGGTCGCGCAGCTCCAGGGCCTTCTGCTGGTGGCGGTCGAACTCAATGAAGGTTCGCCCCGGCATGCCGTGGGCGCCGCCGGTGAAGCGGTAGCTCGACAGTTCCACGAGGATGCGCCGATCGCCCTGTTCGCGCACCTTGGCCTGCAGATAGCTGCTCCAGCCGGGCTTGGCACCGGCCAGGAAGTCCCGTTCGTAGCTCTCCAGCGAGGCCGGCAGCGGCATGCCCTCGGCCTCGCGGGTCAGCTCCAGCAGACCGTGATTGATCAGCCGGTTCAGCATGGGCTCGTCGGCGAAGTGCAGGGTGTCGATGTTCACCAGCGGGCACTCGCGGCCCTGGCATCCGGATTGCGGATGCTCCCAGGCCGTGCGCTGGTAGACCGCCGGCTGGCTCGAGGGGGAGAGGCTCTGGCAGGCTCCCAGGAGGAGGGCGAGAGCGGTGAGGACGAGTGATTTCATGGGGAATACAGCATTCGTCGGGGCTTCGGAATCGTTGAGAGAGGCTTCGCCAGGACTCCGGATCAGCCGCTGGCGGACTGACTAGGGTCGCAGTTCTTCGGCCTTCTGCAAAGGGGCTGCGCCGCTTGAAAGAGCGGGTTAGGATGGCAGCCAATTTCAGTTCAACAGATGAGCGTGCAGGATGAGCGAATTCTTCAAGCCGGATGCGAATGCTGTGGAAATCGTGCAGCGTGAGGACTGTTTCAGCGGTTTCTACCGACTCGAACGCGTGCACCTGCGCCATCGCCAGTTCTCCGGCGAGATGGGGCCGGTGCTCAGCCGCGAGCTGTTCGTGCGCCATGATGCGGTCTGCGTGCTGCCCTACGATCCGCTGCGCGACTGCGTGGTGTTGAACGAGCAGTTCCGCGTCGGGGCGATGGACAAGTCGGACAATCCCTGGATGCTCGAGATGGTCGCCGGTCTGATCGACAAAGACGAGCAGCCCGAGGAGGTCGCCCACCGCGAGGCCCTCGAGGAGGCGGGGCTGAAGCTCGAGGCGCTGTGGCCGGTGACCGTCTATTACCCGTCGCCCGGCGGCAGCAACGAGAAGGTCTACCTTTATGTCGGTCGCTGCGACAGCCAGGGGGCCGGTGGCATTTATGGCCTGCCCGAGGAAGGCGAAGATATCCGGGTGCACGTGCTGCCTTTCGAGACGGCGCTGCAGGCGGTCAGGAACGGCAAGATCAACAATGCTGCCAGCATCATTGCCCTGCAGTGGCTGGCGCTGAACCGTATCGAGGTACGTGGACTGTGGGCGTAAGTCTGATGCGCGAGCGTTACCGGGTCGACCTGGTCGACCTGCAGACGACCTGCGAAGCCAACTATGCGCGGCTGATGCGCCTGCTACCGGAGATGCGCAGCATACCCGCAGCGACGCGGCGGGTCGGGGTGAGCCAGGGCGAGCGGCTGCTTGGCGTGCTGGCGCTGGAGGTGCTCGAGGACTGTCCCTACACCACCACTGTACAGGTCTGCCAGGAGCACAGCCTGCCTTGGCTGCCGGCACCGCGGATGGAGGTGCGGGTCTATCACGATGCGCGCATGGCCGAGGTGGTCGGCGCGGAACAGGCCCGGCGCCTGCGCAGCCGCTATGTCTATCCCAATCCGGCGATGCACCAGCCGGACGAGAAGAGCCAGCTCAACCTGTTCCTCGGCGAATGGCTGAGCCACTGCCTGTCCTGCGGCCACGAGGTGGAGCCGGTCATCTGACTCGGCGCTCGCAGTCCGCCGGCACCGCCGGCCGCTGCTGCGTTGAACAGCTGTCGCCGGCCGATTCCTCCGCTCTTCCTGTTGTCGCCCTGACGTGGCACCCATCGGTCGGCACTCTCACTTCAGGAGGGATGCTGTCCTGCCCAAACGCTCCCTCGTTCCTTTCTCCCGCACCCTCCCGCCATCGTTCGCTCGAAGGCCAGGGCCCTCATGCAATTGGCCAAGGATTGAAATGCGCTCCCGCCTCTATAATTCGTAACCTCCACGACAGCAATTCCATATGAAGGCATGAATGGTGGGAGTGGATTGGCATGCGAGGCGCGGGTACTGGGTCCGACTGCTGGCGATGGGGGCTTGTTCAGTGGCCATCTGTTTGGACGCAATGTGTTGCGCCAGCTCCAGCAGGCGCTGGGCCAGTCCGCCGGCCGAATCCTCATCCCGGCTGGGCCAATGCTCCACCGGCAGGGCGATGAGCAGACCCTCGTAACCGCTCCCGGCCTGGTAGGTGGACGCCTCCCAGCCAGCGGGGAGCCGTTCGCGATGGGCCTGCTCGACGCTGCGCTTGAGCAGCGCCAGGGCGGTGTCCCGCATCATCTTGTTCCCCCTGATCGACTGTCGAGGGAGTTTACGCTAAGTTATTGAAAAGGATGATCATTAGGCCACTTCCTATTCACCCCTCGCTGAATGTACGACGCTGCTCGGCTATCGAGTAGCGCTCACTAAGCGCGTTAACCAGGGCTGTCCTGACTGATGGTGATGAGGGGGGGCAGACTGTTGGGTTTTTAGAGGTGCCCCGCTATGATGCTGACCTCATATTGAGGTGGAGTCTCTAATGCTAACTTTATTAAAGCTCCTTCAAGATGGCCATTTCCATTCAGGGCAGGCAATCGGAGATGCACTGTGTATCAGTCGAAGTGCTGTATGGAAACAAATGCAGCGCTTGGAGGCCGAGTGGGGGGTGGAGCTGAACCGGGTGCGAGGTCGCGGTTATCAACTGGCTAATCCGATGGTCTTATTAACTGAGATGGCCTTGGCTGAAAAAGGCTTGTCTGATATTTGGCCTTTCTATGTTTATGATTCCTTGGACTCAACAAATGCTGAAGCGGCCAGGCTCTTGGAGAGAGGAGTAGAGCCTCCCTTTCTGGTTTTGGCTGAAAGACAGACTGCGGGAAGAGGGCGGCGCGGGCGTATTTGGCAAAGCCCATTTGGGAAAAATATCTATTTGAGTCTGGCGATAAGAATTCAGAGAGGGGCCCGCCAGTTAGAGGGGTTAAGCCTTGTGATAGGGCTGGCCGTGATGCAAGCATTGCGGGCGTCAGGAGCTGGTGAGGCTGGCCTAAAATGGCCGAATGATATTTTTGTGCGAGGAAGAAAGGTCGCAGGAGTTCTCTTGGAGTTGGCTGGTGATCCTGCAGATGTGTGCCATGTCGTTGTAGGGGTCGGTATTAACGTTAATATGGAGGATGGGGGTTGTATTGATCAGCCTTGGTCCTCAATGAAATTGGAGCTTCAAAGTTCGATTGATCGTAATGAGTTGGTCTGTGAGTTGAGTCGACAATTGCGTGAATATTTAATGCGACATGCGGAGTCAGGATTCGTTGCGCTTCAAGAAGAGTGGGAGATGAATCACTTATGGCGCGGGTGTAAGGTAACATTGATTGCGGGTGCGCAGCGAGTCGAGGGTGTGGTCTTGGGAGTTGATCATGTGGGTGCGCTGCGCTTGAGCGTAAATGGATTAGAACAGCGATACAGTGGTGGTGAGATCAGCTTGAGGTTGTGTGATGATCATCGAGCTTGATTGTGGCAATAGTTTTATAAAATGGCGGATCATTGGTGCGCTCTCCCAAGTGGTTTCGAGCGGGGTGGCGGAATCAGCTGAGGAGCTATTCTCTGCTCTGGAGGGGCTACGGGCACGCTATGGGTTTCACCACTGTCGCATGGTCAGTGTACGCAGTGATGAAGAGACTGCTTGCCTTGAGATGCATCTTACCCAGAGGTTGGGGCTCCATGTGCTGATTGCTCGATCAGCGCCCTGCACGGCGGGTGTTCATAATGGATACGTGGATTATAGAAGTTTAGGGCTTGATAGATGGATGGCTATTGTCGCAGCGCACCATCTTTCAGCCAAGGCCTGTTTGGTTCTGGACTTGGGGACTGCGGTCACAGCAGATTTTGTTGCTGCCGATGGTGAGCATAAGGGGGGATTTATCTGTCCGGGGTTGCCTTTGTTGCATAGTCAATTGCACAGTCATACTAGGCGTATCCGCTATGATGCTACCGCTGCTACCGGCTTTATGAGGGAGCAGGCTATCCCGGGCCGTTCTACGGCTGAGGCAGTTGAGCGGGGGTGTGTGTTGATGCTGAAGGGGTTCGTTCATTCTCAGGTGGAGTTGGCAAAGGCTTATTGGGGGAATGATTACGATGTCTTTCTGACCGGCGGAGATGCCTCTGTGGTCATGGATGTTTTGCCTCGGGTGAGGGTCATGCCGGACCTGGTTTTTATCGGGCTTGCCATCGTTTGTCCAGTTCCCTCCTGAGGTCGTGCATGCGTTGGCTTTTTTTCTTGCTGCTGGTGTTGAATCTATTTTATCGGGGCTGGAATGAGCAGTTAGCCTCTCGGCAATTGAATGGGATCACTGCTCCGGCGCCGCCTCACGAGGTGAGTCAAAGGGTTCGACTTGTTAGTGAGTCGAAGGTTGGGGCGCGCAACCAGGTGGGGAGGAGATGATTGCCTGTTTCAGGGGGGGCGTTCGGTCTGCAGAAAAGGGGCGCCAAGTTGCGCAGCGACTGCTAGGTCTCGATATTCATTCTAGGGTAGAGCTAATCAAGCGTGTCATGGCAATAGAGTGCTGGTTGTACTTGTCGCCATTGCTCTCTTGTCAAGCCTCCTCGTGCCAGTTAAAAGAGCTGCAAGCGAAAAAGATAGACAGCTATGCCATTGCTCAGGGAGATCTGGTCAATGGCATTTCGCTGGGGGCTCGCAGTGAGTCTGCAGAAGCTGCAATGCGGCGCTCTAGAGGGGTTGGTTGTGAGCCCGCAATGTGCGAGTAGCCCTGGACGTAACGCGATTATTGGGTGGAAGTGACGCCTGAAAGCGCCCAGCTGCTTGATGGAGCATTGATGGAGATCCTCTCTCGATCCTTTCCGGATCTGCAATATCAGTGGAAGGCATGTAGGGGGCTTGCAAGCTCTGGGCGGTTTGAATAGAATTGCGCCCGCTTTCAGGTGGTAGTCGAGTCGGCTATCCCTATGGGCGGTAGTCAAGTGAGCTAAGCTCAGGTTTTTTAAAGAAAAACTCTTGACTGTCGCTTGGTGGCGAAACATAATGCTGCCATGTTTCGGAGGGGTTCCCGAGTGGCCAAAGGGATCAGACTGTAAATCTGACGTCATAGACTTCGAAGGTTCGAATCCTTCCCCCTCCACCAGATTTTGAGCGTAGGCCTACCGGGCTAAGCGGGTATAGTTCAGTGGTAGAACCTCAGCCTTCCAAGCTGATGATGCGGGTTCGATTCCCGCTACCCGCTCCAGGTTTTGTCTGTGTCTAAGTAGTTTGGCTCATGTAGCTCAGCTGGTAGAGCACACCCTTGGTAAGGGTGAGGTCAGCGGTTCAAATCCGCTCATGAGCTCCAATTTCGAAGGCGGATATGAAGATATCTGCCTTTGTTTTGGTGGTGTGTTTTTGCGCGGGGTGGTCTCGATGGCTAAGGAAAAATTCGAACGTAACAAACCGCACGTCAACGTTGGCACCATTGGTCACGTGGACCATGGCAAGACCACTCTGACTGCCGCGCTGACCAAGGTC